>JAQWRC010000151.1 GCA_029243925.1 Phycisphaerales bacterium | reverse complement strand
CCATCGCAGGGCGTCTCCGAATCGCAGCCGTCCTCAAACGTATTGCCGCCGCCATCGACGTAGCTCCCCCAGATGTTGCCTCCTGGGTCGCCATTGATCGCGTTGTTGCAGAAATACGTGTTTGTGATCGTTGGGCCAGTGCTGTCAGAGCTCATCAGGCCAGCAACAACGTACGCAGCGCTGTTGTCACGAATAATGCAGTTTCTGATCTGCGGGGTGAAGTTGCATTTCACGCCCCCGGCCAGGGAGTTGTCCCCGCCGGTGATGGTGAATCCATCGATGATGGTCGTGTCATTTTCGTCATTCAGCATGACTAGCACAGTGCCGTCGCCGGCAGCATCGAGGATCGTCTGCTCGGGACCAGCTGCGCTGACGATGTGCAAGTTCTTGCCTTGAAGATCAATGTTTTCGATGTAGGTGCCGGGGCCCACAGTGATGGTGCTGTACTCCCCGACATCATTGATTGCTTCAGTGATGCTGGTGTAATCCGCTCCAGACACGCCAACGGTTACGGTGGAGGCGGGCTGCTGGCCGTGCTCATGAAGTTCAGCGTTGTGCACTTGGGCGGGGCCGTTGTTGGCCACATCCTGGACCCAGGAGATGTAGCGGACATCTTCTTTGGTTTGCAGGCTGGTGCCTGAGAGCGTGTAGGTTTGCACGATCTGCTGTGTCTCGCCCGGCGTGAGCGTCAGGATCTGCTCTGGCTGGTGTTGAATGACACAGTTGAAGTAGTGGTTGCCACCAGCGGGCCAGGTATCGAGCGCCTGGACGCTGTAGAACTCGACGGTTTTTGCAGTGCCGCCAGCTTCAATGCCGACTTCCCATGTCACTTCATAGTCGGTGTTGCTGGTTTCTTCGCCGGAAGAGGCAAACGTGACATCGGTTTCGCGACTCAGGCATGCATTCAATCCATTGGTCATGTTGTTGGCGTTTCCATTCACGGATCCGTATGAGCCAACCTGACTCCACCAGCCGTCAAAGTAGACGGTGGGGAATCCAGTCACGTTGTAGAACGCAAGGCGACCGTTGCCCCATGCGCATGTGTAGCTGTCACTTCCGTGGACCTGGAACCCGATGATGGACTCCGGATTCTGATCGATTACCTGCAGGAGTCCGGAACTGACCGAGGGGCAGTATCCGCACCATGTTGCAGTGAAGTTCTCGGCTAAAACGACACGATCAGCCGCCTGAACATTGGCGCTGATGACCGTAGCGGTCGCGATGAGCAAGGAAAGTGTCAGTGTTGAAGTAGGCATGAGGGGTTCTCGTGTTGGCGCGGGCCGGGTTTAGTTAACATCATCCCAGGACGTGTCATGTTGGGGTGTGTTCTGGACGTCAGAGCCATACAGACTGGTCACGATGGCCATATATGAATCATGGCCAGATGGGGTACATACTCCGGATCCTGGGGTGCAATCGAACATGAAGAGATTGTCTTCGATTTGACCATTGTGGTCGCGATAGGTGAGCTTCGGATCCAGCCAGTGCTGGAGGTGCTCACTGTGGTTGTCGTTGAAGCAGACGTTGCCAGACCATGAATCCGGGTTGCCGTGGATCAGGTAGGTCGTCGAGTTCTCGACGTGTTGGCCATTTTGGGGCCCACGGTTCGAGATGATGGCAAAGTCGGAGTTGCCGCCCGCCTGCCATTCACGGTTGAATCGAGTTCCGAACAGTGGCATTGAGGAGTATGAGAAGTTGCAGCCTTCGCCGCCAGCGCTCAGGTCGCCCCTCATGTTCCCGTCCCAGTGGACGTCATCTTCCTGGTTGTACGGATCGTAGGAGTCGTAG
>JAQWRC010000124.1 GCA_029243925.1 Phycisphaerales bacterium | reverse complement strand
ATTGCACAGATGGTCATTGCACCAGTCGTGCAGGCGGTGATCCAGGAAGTCGAGGCACTGGATGAGACGGCTCGGGGCGCAGGTGGTTTTGGTTCGACGGGCCAGTAGGAACGGCCGCGGCGAATCAGAGCAGCCGGGATCGAAGTCGTGACAACCCATTGCACATGGTGTTGAACTTCGTTTTCTTCTCTGGCGTGTTCACCGATGTTTCAAGATCCTGCAGAATTTCACGTGTACTGTCGATGGCGTGATCAATGGCGCTTCGGCCGGTGACGACGATGAGCGGGTCATCGTGTCCGGCTTCCTGATGGTACTGCTGTGAAGCGCTGCGATTCTGCATGAGTCGATCCATTACCTGTTGCGCTTGTCGATGGAGGGCCACTGTATTGATGATGTCCTGTCGCGATTGAAATGCATCAAGGAGGATCACAAGTGGGCTCCGTAGCGAGCGCGTTCCAAGTATGAATTCGGTTCAAGCGTATGGAACGCTTTGAATTTCCGTGGAACTTCAATGAGCGCAAACTCAGCGCATAGCGACGTCCAATAATAGCGCTGTTGAGATGTGCAGATCAGGCTTGTTCGTCGCGACCCAACCGTGCGATCGTCACGGAGACGATGTAGCCAATGGCCAGCAGGCCGGCTGCTGCAAGCATCATGCCCAGACTTGGGGCGTAGGCGGCGACGTTCCAGTGGTCGGGGTTGATGGCGTCGACTTGATCCTGCGTTTCCAGCAGTTGGCCGCGGATGAAATCGCCAACGCGTGGAGCTGCGGGGGCTCGAAATGGCCAGAGTCCGAAGACGGAGCCGAGCAGAAGCCCAAGCAGTACGCCCAATGTCGCCTGCCGAGCATGTTTGAGCAGTGAGGCGACGAGGTTGCTGATGAGAATGATGCCAACGCCTACGCCAATGGCCACCGGGATGAGCACACTGAACGCAAGTTCGTACTGGCCTTGCCTGAGTGCTTCCACGGCAGCCAGGATGGTGATGTATTGGCCGAGGATCAACAGGAGGTAGCTTCCAGAGAGGCCAGGGAGCACCATGGCTGCTCCAGCAGCAGCACCTGTGAGGACCAGAAGTACGGTTCCGCTCTGATCCGTCACGGGTCCGCTGGTGACGGATTCCAGGAGCGCCAATGCGGCCATTGCGACGATGCCGGTGATCATGCCTAGAACTGCCGGAGTGTGCATTGGTCTGGTCATGGACCACAGCAGCGGGACGCCTCCGAGAGTGAAGCCGATGAAGAGGCTGTACATCGCCCAGCGATGGTGCAGAACGAGATCTTTCATCGCTCCAGCGCCGAGCAGGATGGTCGCCAAGGCTCCGGCTGCGATGATCGCAAGCATGACGATTGGTCCGCTGCGGAAACGGAACGTGGAGCACTGGGCTACGGCATGTACAAACCGGCCGTATACGCCGGTAGCGACCAGCATGGTGCCACCGGATACACCGGGCACAAGATTGGCCAGACCCATCAGGATTCCGCCAAAAAAACCACGAAGCAGCGTCGTGCCGGGGGCAATCCGGTCGAAGCGGTCATTTCTGGAATGGTTTGATTGCATGTTCAAGATCAATACGGGTCCGGGTGTGTACGATACCACTACGCGCCCGCTTGGGCGTGCATTCTCGTGACCATGCTTCCTGAACCATCCAGCATTCTGATCACCGGCGGTGCCGGCTATATCGGTTCGCATGCTTCGCTGCGACTGCTGGAGTCGGGCTGCAGGGTGACGATCATGGATACGCTCGCCTTGGGGCACATGGAAGCGATCGAGGCGTTGCGGCCACACGGTGATCTGGAGTTCGTCCAGGCCGACTGCGGCGATCAATCCACGGTGTGCCGTTTGATTCGAGAACGTTCGATCGACACGGTGATGCACTTCGCTGCTTTTTGTGATGTGAACGAGTCCGTGCACCACCCGCTCAAGTACTACGCCAACAACACGGGTTCATCATTGCACCTGCTGATGGCGGTTGCAGCGATGGCGGTGCCACGATTCATCTTCTCAAGTACCTGCGCAACCTACGGCGAGCCGGACGCATCGCATCTTCCGATTACGGAAGCGTGTCCGCAGGCTCCCATCAACCCCTACGGGCATTCCAAGCTGCTTGTGGAAGAGGCGCTGTCGGCGACGCTGGAAGCGGCCAAGCACAGTGATCGGCCCTTTGCCTATGCGAATCTGCGTTACTTCAATGTTGCGGGATCTGATGCGACGGGACGAGTTGGTGAAGATCATGATCCCGAGACGCATCTCATTCCCATCTGCCTCAAAGCTGCCATGGGCCGGCGTGATGGCGTGACCATTTTCGGTACGGATTACGAGACGCCTGATGGAACCTGCATTCGAGACTATGTCCACGTCAGTGATCTGATCGAGGCGCACGTTGCCGTCATGCATGCTCTTGAGGCCGGTGACGGTCGTGCGTACAACGTTGGAACGGGTCGTGGAGTCAGTGTTCGAGAGATCCTCGAATCTGTTCGTCGCGTTACCGGGGTCGATGTCACCGGGCTCGATGGAGCTCGCCGTGAAGGTGATCCTCCGATGCTGTACAACGATCCGTCGAAAATCACGGCTGAGCTGGGTTGGTCCGCCAAGTACATGGAGATCGATGACATCGTTGCGACCGCGTGGGATTGGATGCAGGCTCATCCAGAGGGCTGGTCGAGTTGAGATCCTCAGGTGGGCCCTGCTGCACTGAAGCGGGCACTCTGGCCGATGAATAGGGCTGGTCGTGGCAGTTTCGGCTGCCTCCTACCAGGTCAGGAAAACGCCCCGGGCTCTAATCCGGGGTGTTTTCTTTGCCACTTGCCAATCGACCTCCCGGGCCCGACCATGGCCATATGCCCAAGGACACACCACGTGGCACATCGCTGCCTGATTCCCGACGTACCCCTCGATTTGCGGGGGTGAATACCTTCTGTCGATTCCCCATGCTTGGCGACGGCCCGGCAGCGGAGATTGATCCGGAACAACTTGATTGGGCGATCTACGGCATCCCCTACGACGGTGGCGTGACGTTTCGTCCCGGTGCTCGTTTCGGGCCACGGGCGGTGCGTGAGGCATCACAGTATGTGAAGCCGTATCACCTGGAACTCGATGTGGACATCGCAGCGACGTTGCACATGGCCGATGCAGGGGATGCGCCGGTTCGGCCGTACTCGACACGTGAAACACTCGAGGCAGCAGCAGCATTTGCACGAGAGCTTGGAAACCCGGGGCGCACGAAACTGCTGGCCGTTGGCGGCGATCATTCGATTGCTTACGCGAATATTCAAGCGACATGGGAACGACGAGGTCGCCCAGAGGGTGGACTGCCACTGCTCCACTTCGATGCTCACCTGGATACGGTTGATACGGTGTGGGACGAGAAATGGACGCATGCGTCGCCATTCATTCGAGCCATTGAAAATGGTTTGATCAATCCGAAGCGCATGTTGAGTGTTGGGATTCGTGGTCCACTGAATACGGCATCGGATCTCGATTACGGCAAGGCTCATGGTGTTCGCATCATCACCGCCCGGCAGTGGGAGACCGGTGAGGGGATCGAACGCATGGATGACTTCCTGGCCGAGTTGGGCAAGGATGAGGTGTACCTGACCTTTGATATCGATTGTGTGGATCCCGCCTTTGCTCCTGGGACCGGGACGCCTTGTCCGGGTGGGTTCACGAGCAATGAGGCACTCGAACTCATCCGCCGTTGCGCCGGTATTCGATTGGCGGGAGCCGATCTCGTCGAAGTGCTCCCAGATCGGGACCCATCGGGTTCAACCGCACTGCTGGCGTCACATCTGCTGGCGGAGATTCTGGCACTGGATGCATTGGCATCCACATCCGCCTGAAGACATCCGTCTGCCTTTTTTTTATCGACCTGTTGATTTCTGCGCCTTCTTTTTATGCGGGCTCAAGGGGGAAATGCGCCTATATTGAACGTCTGATGCCTGAACGTTCGAGGGCATCTTTTCCATGTTCAGGACCTTCTTCCCATGCTGCGACCATTTGGTGTTGTGATTCTTGCTTCTCTGCTTCTGCTGCCATGTGCTTGCCAGTCGAACCACTCACATGAAACTGGGACCGTCGATGCTCGGTTGCTGGATGCGGATGCTCGTCCTCCGCAGTGGCCTGTGGGATG
>JAQWRC010000119.1 GCA_029243925.1 Phycisphaerales bacterium | reverse complement strand
GTACGAGTTCAATGATGTCGATTACCACAGCGGTTCACCCATCGATGGCACGGACTGGACGCTATCCAATGGTGGCAGTTCCATCACCTGGTCCTGCACTGAAACGTATGCAGAGAATGAATGGGCCAATGCCATTCGATGGGGGACGGTCTACAGTTTCTCCTTCAAGTCGACGACCGCTCCACAGACGAGTACGGCTACCCTCGGCGTCTTCAAGCCACCGGTCAATGACAGTCAGTCGATGCAGGTCTTTGGTTCAGCTGTCGTCCCAACGGGTTCATCCGGTGGGGGTGACTGCAATGAAAACGGCATCGATGATGCCGATGACATCGCCAACGGCACCAGCAGTGACTGCAATGAAAACAACGTTCCGGATGAATGTGAAACACTGGATGACGATTGCGTCGGTGCGCTGCTTGAGGTTGCCAGCGGGTACAGCAGTCTTGTCTATGCGACGTCGCCGCCGGAAGACTTTGATCGCCTCTTTCTTGTCGAGCAGACTGGTCGGATCAAGATCATCAGTACGTCCAACTGGTCCGCTATCGGCACGTATCTGAACATCTCCAGCCAAATCAGTACCGGCGGCGAACGTGGCCTCCTGGGACTGGCATTTGATCCCGACTATGCGAACAACGGGTATTTCTACGTCAACTACACGGACAATTCCGGCGACACGGTCGTGTCCCGATTCACCGTCAGCGGCAACCCTGACGTTGCTGATTCATCAAGTGAAACAATTCTGCTGAATATCGATCAGGATTTCTCCAACCACAACGGTGGAGGAATCGAGTTTGGCCCAGACGACATGCTCTATGTCGGCATGGGAGATGGCGGCAGTGGCGGGGATCCCAACAATCGGGCCCAGAATCCACAATCATTGCTTGGCAAGATGCTGCGGCTCGATCCATTCAACCCACCGTCATACGTCCCAGCCGACAATCCATTCGTCGGGGATGCATCGACTCGTGACGAAATCTGGTCTCTCGGCATGCGAAATCCCTGGCGATTCTCATTCGACCGAGCGACTGGTGACATGTGGATCGGCGATGTTGGCCAGAACGCCTACGAAGAGATTGATTTCGAGCCCGCAAACTCCGGTGGTGGATACAACTGGGGATGGCGATGCTATGAAGGAGACGCCGCATACAACACGAGTGGATGCAGCGGGTCTTCAAATTATGACTTCCCGATCTGGGACTACAGCCACTCTGGAGGCGCGTGCACAGTGATCGGTGGATACGTCTATCGCGGCTGTGAAGTGCCTTCCTATCAAGGCACCTACTTCTACGCCGAATATTGTGCCGATTGGATCAAGACATTCCAGGAATCGAATGGGCAGGCGGTCAATCATCAGGACGTGACATCCGAACTCGGATGGTCCTCCAGCAATGGCGCCATCACCTCCTTCGGCGAAGACGCTGCTGGAGAGTTGTACGTCGTGACTTCGGGCGGGCGCGTCTATCGACTCACGTGTCAATCCACAGGTGGATCCGATTGCGGCAATGGCATCGTCGAGGCAGGCGAGGAATGCGATGATGGCAATGACGTCCCCGGAGACGGATGCTACGAGTGCATGATCGAAGACAATCCCAATGACGGTGCGGACCTCTGTGAAAATGCACCTGAAGTCATCGTCGGTGTCAACTCGTTCTCTACGACCGGAGCCAATGCTGAATACCCGGATCCGGATGACAGCCAGTGCTCAGGCACGTATCTCGATTGGGATGGAAGCGCCGATGTCTGGTTTACGTTCAGCCCATCGCTTGATGGCGAACTGTCGTTGACGACATGCGATTCGTCATCATACGACACATCAATGGCACTGTATGAAGGCAGTTCATGCGGTGATTGGACGCAGGTCGCCTGCAACGGTGATGCGAGCGGCCAAAGTGGTTGCCAGTCGTACTATTCGGCCATCGATGATATTTCCGTTACTGCTGGTGAAACCTACTTCATCCGTCTTGGTGGATGGCAGGGCAGCACGGGCGATGGCACATTGACAGTGTCGTACGCGTCGTCCGGCAAGGATTGCAACGGCAACGGTGTGCCTGATGAATGTGATCTTGCAGATGGAGTCTCCGGCGACTGTGACGGCGGACCCACCGGGGTGAAATCAGCCGGGCAGTCTCTCATCGATACGTGGTGCTTTGGCTGCCACGGAGATGACGGAGGTGGTGGCAAGGGATACCCAGGCCCGAGCCTTCGCGACAAGCGGCGGACAGATCTGTGGACGATGCTCAGGACTCCGACGGATCATCCCGGAGGTTCGCATGACGAGTTCACACAGCAGGACTTTGCTGATCTTGAAGCCTTCCTTGCCGACGGTGGTGCCTATGGTCGTCCTGACGAAGTGCTCGACATCTGTCAGGCACTGGCCGATTGCGACGATGACGGTGACTCCGACGGCTGTGAAGTCGAAGCTGGCACGCAGACGGACATGAACTGGGACGGCGTCCCGGACGACTGCCTGGCCCCGTGTCCCGGCGATGTGACGGCAGATGGCATTGTCAACATCTCCGATTTGCTGCTGGTCATCTCGGAATGGGGCCAATCAGGCTCAAGTGCAGACTGTGCGTCTGGAAGTGGCCCATACCCAGACGGCCTTGTCAATATCTCTGATCTCCTCCAAGTCATTTCAGACTGGGGGTGTGCGAACTGAGTGTTCGCCACGCATGTATCCGGCGGGGAGCCGGATGATGTGCCTTTATCTTGGTGTGCCCTGATCGGTGTGACATGCGGCTTCCAACAAGCCGCACCTTTCCCCCTTGCGTCCACCGATCGAAGATCGCGATGCCGTGCTCCTCGGAGCGCGGCATCGTTTGCATTTGAATATGTGGCTGAAGATACGCGGGTCCACATGCATCAGAGCGTGAGGCCTGCGTTCGCCTAGTCATCCGATGCGGGTGGGGACATGTGCCGGTCTGCTTCCGCTTGAGGGGATGCAGGTGAACGTTCTTGATCTGTTTGATTGCGAGTATTCACCCATTCAAGCAACAGCATAAGTAGCCAGCCAATGACTGAAATCACCGTAATGATGGCCATCGTCGCCACGGTCTTGAAAACGACATCGGCATCGGTCGCTCCCCAGATGACAAGACTGATGATGAACAGGCATCCGAACAGGGCAAAGGCGATGATCGAATGGACGATCTGGGAAAAACGTCCTTTGAAACGTCCAAGTACCTGATCAAATCCGACCAGGAGCAGGCAGAATCCGATCAATACGCCGAGATTCGAACTCAGCTTTGCACACCAGCTTCCAATGTCATCGATCCACACGCTGATGATCCACAGTGTGCCGAGCAGAATCAATGACACAATTGATGCCAGAACGAGCATTCGATCGGTTTGAATGAGGATTGCGGGATACGGTTTGCGATGGGACATGCATATGCTCCTTCAAGCGATTTCCAACGGTGGGGGTGGGATTCGAACCCACGATGACCCGAAGGCCATACCGGTTTTCAAGACCGGCGCGTTCAACCGCTCCGCCACCCCACCTAGGGTCCGGACATGGTACCGCCTGAATGAGAACACGGCTCCGGAGGGGAATCGGAGCCGTGCATCATTGAACTGTGAATGTCGATTCAGCGTCGACGTCGTCGACCTCGAGCACAGCCAGCCAGTGCCAGAAGGACAAGTGCCCCTGGTGCGGGAAGGTTGTAGACGAGGAACTCGCCGGAAACCGATCCTTCGCCCCAGCCGCTGGTCGCCATGTCGGATCGACTCAGGTGGTCGACGCCAGGGTCAGATCCGTTGCCGGTGGTCATCACGTCAAAGTTGAACGAGTTGACGTTCGAGCCAAGCCACTCTCGTGAGATTGTGTACGTCAAGGCGCCTGTAGCATCGATACCAACGCTAATGCCGTCATTTGTTTCGTTCCATCCGTCGAAGTGATTGTATCCGAGGAGGCCGCCACCACCGTCTGCCCACGATCCGATGAATCGATCGATTTCAGTGCCGCCAAAGTCAATATTGCGTCCCCATGGATTCGATCCAGTGCCGCCGTCATAGGCGTCAAAGGCCAAGAGGTACTTGCCCCAATCTGATCCGGAGCCAATGCCGCCGGCAAGATTGACCGTCATGTGGATGTTGTCGGCATCGTGATCAACGACGACGGAAGAGATATCAAGGTTGGACAAGCCATTGTCAAAGATGTCGCCGACAGTGTCGTTGTACGTGACAGAAGCCTGCGACAGAGCGCAGAACATGGCACATGAAACTGTTGTTGTGACCAGTTTGATCGGCATAAATTCCTCTCTCCCGTGCCCAGTGGGCACTTCTTCCACGGACGATGATAAAGGATTCGAAACTGGGACGACAAGAGAAATCTGCAAAAAACACCCTTGAGCGTCATTTGGGGCTGTGCATCATCGTGGTATCCTCAATCGAACATCCAAGGAGAAGCGTCCGATGAACGCCAGATACCCGATTTTGATTGCTCTAGCCCTGTTATCCACCGGCGTCTTGGGCTGTCAGCCGGTTTCGACTGATGGCCTTGCCAGCCAGGAAAATGCCATGGAAGTCGAAGGTCAATCAGCCATGGCCAGTGAGAATGGGACGCTGGGTGACCCGAATACCGCAGAACTTCAGCCCACGCATCCTCACGGAATCAACTTTGCCGATCCGGATCCCTTCATCGATTACGACACTGTGAGCCAAGAGGCAGGCATCGAAGGCGACGAAACAGACTGATCATTCAGATGAGAGTCTCGCCGCGCCACGCACTCCACTTGCCGCGCCGTGTTTCGCCGGAACGATGATCGCCGGTACATCATCTGAAAAGACATAGTCCATCAATCTTGAGGGCAGTTGATCGTAGATCATGTCGATCGATGAGAGTCCGCCGCCAAACACCAGTACATCTGGGTCCACGATGTTGCATACGGATGCGATCCCGCGTGCCAATCGATCCATCCAGCGATCAACTGAAGCTGCTGCTTCAGATTGCCCCTGACGCATGGCCTCGATGATCTGTTCAGGGGCGAGCTGTACATCTGTATGCACTGCGTGGTCATGTGCCAACGCCGGACCGGAACACCATGTTTCCATGCACCCATGCTGGCCGCAATAACACTGTGGGCCAGGTCGCTCAAGATCCGAAGGCAATGGGAGTGGGATATGTCCCCATTCACCGCCAACTCCACCTGCGCCTTCCACGATGGATCCATTCATCAGCAGGCCGCCGCCGACTCCAGTGCCAAGGATGACGGCAAAGACGATATGCCCACCTGAAGCTGCGCCATCGTGCCACTCGGAAAGAGCAAGGCAGTTGGCGTCATTTGAAAGTTGCACTGCATTGCCAAGGCGTTGTTCAAGATCAGACTTGAACGGCTTGCCGTTGAGGCAGATCGAGTTGCAATTCTTCATCAAGCCCGTCTTGTGAGAAGGTGTGCCGGGTGTGCATATTCCTACCGGTGCTCGTGCATCATCGCAGTGATCATTCAGATGGGTGATCAGTTCAACGACGGCATCAAGCGTCGCCGCGTAATCGCCGGCTGGGGTGGGGACTCGATGG
>JAQWRC010000113.1 GCA_029243925.1 Phycisphaerales bacterium | reverse complement strand
AATTGCTGTAGCTGGCATGTCCTTCCCAGAGCGAGATGACGGTACCTCGCTTGCCATTGATGGGGCATTGGTTCTCACTGAAACGGCAGTCGTCGATCAGGGTCACGATGCCGGTGCCGATGAGATTCAAGGCCCCGCCCCCGGATACCGGATTGTCGTGAACAGCGACATTGTCGTTGAATCTGCAGTTCTTGATCAGCTGATTGCCTGTGGTCTCGGTATTCAGAACAAAGGCGCCGCCACTGGTGCCCAGATTGGATTCGAAGTCGCAGTTCTCCACCAGAACCTCGCCGGTCTCCTGAAGACAGATGGCGCCACCGTCCTGGGTCTGGCTGCTGGTGTAGATCGAGGCCTCGTTCTCGAGGAACAGCGAATCGCGGCATGTGAATGGCGCATCGTAGGAACGAATGGCACCGCCGTTGGAGGAAACATTGTTCCTGAACTGACATCCATCTACCGTGACGGCCGGGCCTGAGCCGTGTGTTTCAATTCCGCCGCCTGCTTCGCCTGCAAAGTTGTCGGTGAAGATCGAATTCGAAACGGACAGGAAGTTGTCGCCGTAAAAACCGCATGCAATCGCGCCACCGACACCGCCTCCGGTATCAAAGCCACAGCGGTTGTTCGTGAACTGGCTGTTGTAGACAGTCAGATTGCCAGCACCTGTGCAGATGGCACCACCTTGTTCACCGGAGCTTGAAGGAATATCCACGCTGTTGTCTTCAAACAGACAGTTGTCGACCGCGAGGTGGCCATATTGAAGGTAGACGCCACCGCCCCATTTGGCACGGTTGCCGATGACATGGCAGGACTCCAGCAGGAGATCGCCGTGGTCGACACAGACTCCGCCGCCATGACCCGTCAATGCAGTTGCCTGGCCATTCTGAATCGTCAGACCTTTCAGAGTGGTTGTTCCGCCATCAGAGCAATAGAGAACATTGTCTGTTTGTCCGCCATCCAGGAAGGTGCTCTCGGGACCATCGGTTGATTCAAAGGTCAGTGAGCGACCATCATTGATGAGCAGGTTCTCCTGGTAGTAACCGGGATGAATGCGAATCACTGTTCCATTCGAAGCAGCATTGATCGCATCCTGAATCTTGTCGAAGTCGGCTGGGCCATCGTCGTCGACCGTGATCTCCAAGGCATCGGGGTCGAACTCGATGACATACCACTCACCTTCGTTATCGACATCAATTTCGTCCTGGCACTTGGTGTAGGCCAGTTGGACGTAGTTGCGTGTGGGGCTGCTGGATGGTCCGCCTTCCCACCAGCCAACGAATGACCATGGTTCACCGGTGACCCATTTCCAGCCGCCATCGGGCTCGGCATAATCAGAGGCGTTCATGTCCTGATAGCCACCGATCCAGCCCTTGCTGGTTCCGGCGAAGTCCAGGCTGTTGATGAAATCAAGTTCATCCATGTCTGAAACGGTTGCCAGATGTCCACCAGCCGCTTCGGCGGCATCTCTGGCATCCGACCAGTTCATTCCGTCTGGTGTCAGCACGACTTCGTATTCATGTCCATTGCCGCCTTGACTGGCCGGCCATTGGACAGGATCGGCCATGGCGGTCGTTGCCATGACGGTTGCTGCGGTGAGGGCCGCGGGGGCCAATAGTGTTTTCAGGGTTGATTCACGGTAATTCATGTCTTCGTTCTCCTGTCAGGGGGGGGTTGCTTGATCCCCTCAAGAGCCCCTGCGATACTCAGGCAGCCGGGACGCAAGGATTTCTGCGAATTCAGCCTGGTCTGGGGTTCATGCATGACGATTGAGGATCGTGGGCAGGTGACGCTTTTGCTCGATGCCGCATCAGATGGTGATGGTGGGGCTGCTGAGTCGCTTTGGAAGGCCGTTAATCAGGAAATTCGCCTGATGGCGACGAGTGCTCTGGCTCGGGAGCGTGCTACGGCCTCATTGCAACCCACCCTGGTGGTCAACGAGATCTACTTGCGAATATGGCCCAAGGAAGGCCCTCCGCCCAAATGGGAGGATCGCCGACATTTCTTTGGAAGCGTGGCTCGAGTCATGGGGCAGTTTCTCGTGGACCATGCCCGTACCCGGGGTCGGCTCAAGCGAGGCGGTGATCGAAAACGGGTACCGCTGGAGGTCTCGGAAGGGGAATTGTCAGATCTGACCCATGTTGATGCGGAAGCTGGATCAGCCGTCATAAAAGCCCTCAAGAAGTTGGAGGAGAATGCTCCACGCCAGGCCGAAGTGGCCTGGTTGCGTTACGTTGCAGGCTTGAAGGTCGAGCAGGTGGCTTTGGCTCTCGAGGTCTCGCCTCGTACTGTTAATAATGATTGGCAGTATGCCCAGGCCTGGTTGAGGCGTGAATTGGCCCAGGAATCGGATTCATGATGGAATTCTTGCAGTTTGGTTGCGTTGGTGACGTGTTGCTGTCGCAAGGGGATATGGAGGAAATGCATGAGTCCTGATCCCAATCGCGTACAGGAGATTCTCAATGCAGCCCAGGCCATGCCGGCAGCGGGCCGTGAGGGCTGGCTGAAGGAAATCTGCGGGTCGGATGCAGGCCTCCTGGCTGAGGTTCAATCACTTCTTGCATATGTTGGCCCAGCCTCCGGTCCGAATGACCATACGATCCAGAATTCAGATGCCTCGCAGATCGGGCTCTCTCAGATTGGCCGTGTGATTGATCGGTACACCTTGAAGGCACCGCTTGGGGAGGGCGGATTTGGTGTCGTATATCGAGCCCAACAGACTGAACCAGTCCACCGTGAAGTTGCTCTGAAATTGATCAAGCCCGGGATGGACTCCAAGGCCGTGCTCGCGAGATTCGAATCCGAGCGACAGGCATTGGCATTGATGGATCACCCGGGTGTCGCGAGGATCCTGGATGGAGGCATGACTGATGAGGGTCATCCGTACTTCGTCATGGAGTACGTGAAGGGTATTTCGATCACGAAGTTCTGCGATGAGAATCGTCTTGGTGTGCGTGAGCGTATCGAGATCTTCATGGATATCTGCGCAGCGTTGCAGCATGCTCATGGCAAGGGCGTGATCCATCGTGATATCAAGCCCGGCAACATCCTGGGCGCCTTTGATAATGGCAAGCCGGTCGTGAAGATCATCGACTTCGGTATTGCCAAGGCGATCAACCAGAGGTTGAGTGACGAGGGGCCGGTGACATTGGAAGGCCGCCTCATCGGCACACCCATGTACATGAGTCCGGAGCAGGCTGAGAAATCCGCGTTGGAAGTGGATGCCAGAAGTGATGTGTATTCGCTGGGTGTGGTTCTCTATGAACTGCTAGCAGGTCGAACACCATTTGAATCGGACGAACTCTTCTCGGCAGGGCTCTCGGGTGTTCAGAAGATCATCCGCGAGAAGGACCCGCCTCGGCCCAGCCTTCGTTATGACAGTTTGCGAGGAACATCACAGGAAATATCCGTTGATGTCGCCAAGTCCAGATCGATAGACCCCAAGTCACTTGGCAAGCGGTTGCGGGGCGATCTCGACTGGATCGTCATGAAGTGTCTGGAGAAGCCACGGGTCCGTCGCTACGAGACGGCGGATGCCTTGCGATCAGATCTGGCCAGATTCCTGGCCAACGAGCCAGTTGACGCGGGGCCTCCCGGAGCGATGTACAAGTTTCAGAAGTTCGCCAAACGCCGAACCGGTCTGTTGGTTTCGATGGCAGCAGTCTTCACGGTTCTTGTGGCGGGGGTGGTGGTATCGCTTGCCTTTGCAGCAGAGGCCTCACGACAGCGTGATGTCGCCAATGAATCATTGGATGCGGTCTGGAGATATGACAACACGCTGTCTGATGTCTACCAAGACATCTACAAAAAGAACGATTCCATCGATATCAGAGAGCAGTTGTTGTCCGGTAGTTTGAAAGCCCTGAAGTCGCTGCAAGCAGCAACCACAAATGATGTGGCCATACAGGCTGGAATTGCGAGCAAGTATGTGGCACTCGGTGCTTTGGAGGGAGGTATTCGAGGGGCAGCCAAGGGAAATGAAGCAAAAGCTCGAGAGATGTATGACAAGGCGAAGGCCATCTATGGTCAGTTGATCGCCAGTGGTCAAGACTCCTTCGAGGTTCGATTCAATGCCATGCGGCTCGAGATGAGCTATGCGGATCTCGACAAGAACAATCAAGATGGGCAGGAGCGTGCCTTGATTCGATATCAGGCGGCACTGGATCAGGCGATTGCAATCGATGCCGGTCTTTCTTCATCTGACGAGGACTATCTCAAGGTTCAAAGAGTCATTGCATCCTTGTGGAGGAGTATCGCTCAGCAGTCGGAATTGCTGGACAAGCAGGTAGAGGCGGTGACTGCGTTCAAGAAGTCAGTCGATATGCGTCGACGGATCTTTGAGTTGGAACCGAATGTCAAGACCAAGCGATCATTGGCGATTGGATTGATTGATGAAGCCAAGATGCAAGCCAGGACCAGTGATCATGAAGGCGCGCTGAAGAGTTACGAGGATGCCTTCAAGATTCGTCAGGAGCTCTATCAGGCTGATCCCACAAGCAATACGGCGCAGATTGGTGTGTCGTGGGGAAACTGGTACATGGCCAACGGGATGCTAGATGCCGATCGATCCGATCAGGCACGCGTACATTACGTCAAGGCTGTTGAGCTGATGGCTGAGGCGTGTCGGCTCAATCCCGATGATGCTCGCGGCCCGAGGAATCTTGCGATTATGATCAAGGGCCTGAGTGATTCGGCCTACGACACCATATTCTCTGGGCCCGAGGCTTTGAATGCGTGCAGGCAGGCAGCCAAGCTGACGAACATCAGTCAGGCGACACGCGATCAACTGAACGCGCTCATTGCCAGATTGTCAGCCAGTTCCTGAAGTTCTATGGACAGTCGCCCCAACTGCTGAGTACCAGCAGGATGTCATCGATGTTGGTCAGGCCGTCATCATTGACATCACCATCGGAGCTGCCCCAGGCACCGAGAATGATGAGCAGGTCATCGATATTGATGACGCTGTCGTCGTTCAGGTCGCCATCGCAGGGAGACGAGATGCAGGTCGTTGGGTCGCATGGTTTGCCAGCCGCAATCCATGTGCCGTCAAGTGACAGGCATTCCGTTTCAATGTACTCGATGCAGCGGTCATCAAGACAGCAGGCGCCGGGTGTACACATATCGGGTTCGCATGCCGTGTCAGAACCAAGCCATGCACCGCCAACAGTGACGCAGTAGTCCTCTGTTTTAATACTGCATTCATCTTCGGTGCAGCAGGCACCTTGTGGTGTCGGAATGCTCTGGACAAACCCCAGTGTTCCTGGGAGACCTCGGAGGCCATTCGATTCAGGTTCGTTGATCGTGACAAGATCCGGTAGACCATCATTGTCGATATTGCCGTTATCCACCAGGATTGGAATGCCTGGGATG
>JAQWRC010000094.1 GCA_029243925.1 Phycisphaerales bacterium | reverse complement strand
TGTCCAGGGAACGTGTGTTGGCTGAGTTGCAGCAATGTGCGGGATCGCAGTTCGATCCGACACTGGTCCCCATCTTCATCTCACTCGATTTTGCGGAGTATGACCGCATGGTGTCAGAGCACACCAAGGCAGAACGAAATCCCATAGTCGTACAGGAGCGTGCCGCATGAGAGTGTCCTGCGAAGAACATCGATCGGCCGTCGTCCTCGTGCTCGAAGGTGATTGCACCAGTGAAGACGTTGACACAATGCGTCGAGCCGTCCAGCCGTACCTCGAGCGAAGTGGGCTTGCGTTGATCATTGATGGTCGTGAGTTGCTGTGCATCGACTCGGCCGGTCTTGAAGCAATGCTTGATTTGGCAGACGACATCCGCGCGAAATCCGGGCGACTCTGCTTGGCAGGCTTTACTGGTGACGCGTACGTGGCACTTCATCTGACACGTCTTGAGCGGCGTTTCGAGCTCAAGCCCACCATTGAAGAGGCGGCAAGAAGCATTGCAGTGGGGGAGGCGGCATGAGTCAGTTGAATTCCACATCGACTCAGGGAGCTGGACGCATGCCGATTGGTGAACTGCTTGTTCGCCGTGGCGTGCTCACGGAGGAGGATCTGCAGTGCGCACTTGAGCACCAGTCCTCTCAGCAGCATCGGAAATTGCTCGGCGAAGTTCTGGTTGATCTCGAACTTGCCAGTGAGCTGGATGTCGTCGAGGTACTTGCGGATGAGTATGGCGTTCCATCCGTCGACTCGTTGGCGAAGATCGCGGATCCACGAACGCTGGAAGTATTGCCTCGAGCATTCATCGAGGAGCATCAGGTGCTTCCGATGTTTCTCATTCGAAATACACTTACGGTCGCTGTAGCGGAACTGTCGAATCTGTACCTCATCGAAGAGATCGCTCGACGAACTGGTCACGAAGTACAGATTGTCGCCGCGACACGCAGCGCAATTGAAACGGCGATCAAATCATGGCTGCCTGCGGCAAACGTATTTGTCATCGATGACATCTACGAGGACATCGCTGAAGAAGATTTCAGTGTCATCGAACGGCAGGTGACCGAGCTGGCTGATCTGGAGCAGGTCGCGGGGCATGGACCTGTGGTCAAGTTGGTGAATTTCATCATCTACTCAGCAGTCCAGGAGGGCGCATCGGACATCCACATCGAACCGGGTGACCAGAGCCTTCGCATTCGTTACCGGGTCGATGGCCGGCTGTGGGAAAAGTTGGCGCCTCCGTACCGGATGCACCCGGCCATTACCAGCCGCATCAAGATCATGAGCAACCTCGACATCGCCGAGCGTCGCCTGCCTCAAGATGGCGATTTCAATGTCATGCTCGAAGGTCGCCCGATTGATCTGCGTGTGTCAACGATGCCGGGCACCTGGGGAGAAAAGACGGTCATCCGGATCATCGACAGTGAGCACAGTCGGCTTGGGTTGGATCAGCTGGGCTTCAGCAGTGCGACGCTGTCCCAGTGGCAGTCGCTTATTGAGCACCCCAACGGCGTGGTGCTCGTGACAGGGCCGACTGGATCAGGCAAATCGACCACGCTGTACTCGGTGCTTGGGCAGCTCAACTCGGCAGATCTAAACATTGCAACGGTTGAGGATCCCGTCGAAGCGAAGGTTCCAGGGATTAATCAATCGCAGGTGAATGAAAAAGCAGGCTTCTCGTTTTCCACCGCATTGCGATCCATGTTGCGACAGGATCCGGACATCATGATGGTTGGCGAAATTCGTGACGGCGAAACAGCTTCGATCTGCATGCAGGCGGCATTGACTGGACATCTGGTCTTTTCCACACTGCATACGAATGATGCGCCAAGTGCAGTCACGCGGTTGTGCAATCTTGGAATTGAGCCGTACCTTGTCGCTGCGACGCTTCGCGGCGTGCTTGCGCAACGGCTTGTTCGGAAGATATGTCCGCATTGCAAGGCGACATGGACGCCGGATGCACGAACAGCTGAGGTGATCGTGCAGTCGTGTGGCGAGTTTGATGAGTTGCACCGTGGCGAAGGCTGTGGCCGATGCCGTGGCACCGGATTCGCAGGGCGAATTGGAGTCTTTGAACTGCTCATTCCCGACCCCGCATTCCTTGACGCGGTGGCGGAAGGGGCAACGTTGCAGGCACTGCGAACCCAGCTCGAGCACTCCGGTTTCCGGGCACTGCGTGATGATGGCATGGACAAGGTGCGTGCTGGGCTTACGACGCCGGACGAAATTCTCTCTGCAACACGCCTTTGATGTGATTGGATGTACACGTGACGACTGCGACTGAATCAACATGGACCTGGTCTGCCCGCAACGCCGAAGGCGATGCGGTCAGTGGTGCCACTGTTGCAGTCACGATGGAGGATGTGGCCAGTCGCCTGCGTGGTGACGGGCTCTACATCACCTCGATCGACAGCGGAGCGTTGCCAGTGCTCGATCCGCAGGCGGTCGAGCACGTCCGCCGCGGACTTCGTGCCAAGCGCGTTTCACGTGCGGATGTCGCAGGCTTCTGCCAGCAGTTGTCGGTCATGGTTGAAACAGGTGTCTCCCTTCCCGAGGGATTGCAGGCTCTTGCTGCCCAGACTCGACGTCGCGAGTTTCGTGAAATCATCGAAGCAATCAATGATGACGTATGCGGTGGCGCGACATTTTCCGAGTCGCTTGCTCGCTGGCCGGATGCGTTCCCGACGATCATGGTCAATCTTGTGCGTGCGGCTGAACTGTCCGGCACGATGGCGGTGATGCTTGGTCGCATCGCGGACTATCTGAGCAAGGAGCAACGCACCTTGCGTCAGGTCCGTGGCGCAATGACCTACCCGGCGTTCATGATGGGGACCGGATTTCTGGTGGTCGTCTTTCTTGTCACATTCATCCTTCCGAAATTTGCCCGGATCTATGAGATGAGATCAGCAAGCCTTCCGACGCCGACCAAATTCCTGATGGCTATTGGCGAATATGCCTCGACGGGATGGGCGACGTGGGTCCCCGTACTTCTGGCGATGGTGTTGTTCATCTTCATCGCCCCTCGGACCACGGCTGGTCGGACCTGCATCGACTGGATGAAGTTGAGGCTCCCGATTCTGCGAACGATTCATGTCAATCTCTACGTCACCCGTTCGACGCGAACGATGTCGACGTTGCTCGGTGCAGGCGTGAATTTGATGGACGTGATCCGGATCTGTCGTGGCGTGACTCGAAACCGCGTGTTCGAGAACGTCTGGGTTGAGATGGAGCAGTTCGTACGCGATGGCCATCGCATCGGAATGGCCTTTGAAGCTTCACCAGACATTCCCGCCGGAGTGACGTCCATGGTCGTGGCTGGCGAGCGATCAGGTCGCCTGCCGGAGGTGATGGAGAAGGTTGCAGATGCCAGTGAGGAAGAGCTTGATGTGGCCATCAAACGCTATACGACCTTGCTCGAGCCGTTGTTGATCGCATGCATGGGACTGCTGGTTGGAGCCGTGGCCATTGCGCTGCTGCTTCCCATCTTCAAGATGAGCAGTATTGTGCACTAAGTGCAGCCGGCACCTCGTGGCGTCGCCACGCGCTCAAGACCCCAAGAATCTCATCACTTGATTTCGCAGTTCGCACTGCTTCCTTGAGTGGTTTCACGTGCCCCATGGTCTTGCCGTACCAGGCAATGGCACTACGGATCCGGTGCAGCACCATCCGCTCATTCTGATGCTCAAGTATGAGTTGGACATGACGTTCGATGATCTCGAGCTTTGCATCCATCGTCGGATCGGGCTGATCAATGCCGTGGATCAGCAGGTCACGGATTTGGGAAAGCAGCCATGGACGACGCAATGAGCCACGGCCGACCATGACTGCATCGCAGCCCGTCTTGTCAATCATCGTG
>JAQWRC010000058.1 GCA_029243925.1 Phycisphaerales bacterium | reverse complement strand
CACAGATTCGTGATCTGGGGAATCTTCAGATTGCGGGTGTGACCACGTGGGAGGCTCCGGCTGAAGTAGCCGATTCGGCTCCGGCGGCGGATGAATCCGGAGTCTCGCTTGACTCCTTGACTCCAGCTCAGCAGGCCCAGGTCCAGCAGTTCATCAAGCAGGTCGACACGATCCCCGTGGAGCAACTCGGGATGATGAAGACAATGCTTGAGGCTCAGCGGGGCAATGTGCCTCCAGAGGAAATTGCGATCTTTGATTTCATGCTCAAGATGATCAGCGAGAAGATCGCCGAGAAGAGTTGATCTCAACCACGACCCTGATTTGCACCGCTCGCCTCGATTACGAGGCGGGCGGTGTTCTCATTGGCTCCATGGACTACACTCACTGTCAATGCAATACGGGTTCGTCATCGATCACGACAACTGCATCGGCTGCCATGCCTGCACCGTCGCCTGCAAGTCAGAGAACGACGTGCCTGTGGGCAACTTCCGCACATCGGTGAAGTACGTCGAAGCGGGAACCTATCCCGAGATCAAACGGCATTTTCTCGTCCAGCGGTGCAATCACTGCTCCGACGCGCCATGCGTGACCATCTGCCCGGTCAACGCGCTGGAAAAACGCGACGATGGCATCGTGGACATCGACCGTGATGCATGCATCGGATGTCGTGCCTGCATGCAGGCGTGTCCGTATGACGCGATCTACTTGAATGAAGACAAGGGGGCGGTTGAAAAATGTCATTTCTGTGCGCACCGCGTGGAACAGAACCTCGAGCCGGCGTGCGCCGTGGTGTGCCCGACCAATGCCATCATCGCCGGCGATTTTGACGATCCGCATTCAAAGGTGTCACTGCTGGTTCGCAACAATGAAATGAAGGTTCGACGCCCCGAGCAGGGGACAGATCCGAATGTGCAGTACAAGGGTGCTGCGGACATTGCCCTGCAGCCGGGCAGTGCGGCGCGGCCAGATACGTATATGTCCAGCCAGCGGCCGAATACCAAGCCCGAGCCATGGCCGAGTGAAGTGCCCACGACGCCTGATGCGCAGGTGGTGCTCGATGTCGGGCACAAGGTGGAATGGGGTTGGCCGGTGGCGCTGTATCTGGTGACCAAGAGCATTGCGGCGGGCGCCGCGGTTCTGTCACCGTTTGTCGCCGCCTGCGGCCTGGAGGGGTTCGGTGCGCGCTGGCTGCCTGAACTCATGGCGATGGTCTTTACACTTGCCACGCTTTTCCTGCTGGTCGAGGACCTTGCGCGTCCAATGCGGTTCTACCGGCTTCTGACGAGGCCCAACTGGAAGAGCTGGCTGGTCAAGGGTGGGATCGTACTCGGCGCCTTTACGGCATTGACGAGTGGAATCCTCCTGGCGCGTCTGATGGGCGCCGATGCGCTGGCCGATGGGCTGCGATGGCCGAATGCCGTCCTTGGCTTGCTGGTTGCAGGCTACACCGCATTTCTCTTTGCTCAGTGCAAGGGACGTGATCTCTGGGAGGGTCGTCTGCTGTTGCCGCATTTGCTCGTTCTGGCGGTGCTGGCTGGATCGGTCGTGCTGCTGCCCGCCGCAGGCAACATGGTGCTGATCGATGTCGTCATGATCTCGGGTCTCTTGCATCTGGGTTTCATCATGATCGAGCGATACGGACACCATCCAACCGACAATGCCACGCAGGCTGCCGCTTTTTTGGGCACGGTGCGTCTGTGGGGGGCACCCGCCTTCGCACAAGGTGTTGTTCTGATCATCTTCAGTTTCTTCGTGCTGCTGGCGGCGCCGGGTATCGCCTGGATCCCTGCTCTGCTGGGGCTCTTCTACTACGAACACACCTATGTCCGTGCGGCCCAGTTGCCGCCCTTGTCCTGAGCACATCGCATGTCCAAGTCCGACACTCCACTGCCTGTCATCGAACTCGCGACCTACCCACCGGTCGAGACGTGGGATGACGTCGTGGATCTTGATCCTGCGGCCTGGCCCAAGCGAGTCGAGCGACATTCGATGCTGGTGCCCACGACCTGTTTCAACTGTGAAGCGGGCTGTGGCTTGATGGCCTGGGTCGATCCGGAGACGCAGACCATTCGAAAGCTCGAAGGGAATCCGCACCACCCCGGTTCACGTGGGCGCAATTGCGCCAAGGGGCCTGCGACGATCAATCAGATCGAAGATCCTGAGCGGATCCTCTACCCGCTGAAGCGAGTGGGAGCGCGAGGTTCCGGCGAGTTCGCCCGAGTCAGTTGGGATGAGGTGCTCGATGATCTTGCCGGTCGCATGCGAACGGCGTTGCTGGAGGATCGGCACGATGAAATCATGTACCACGTCGGGCGCCCCGGCGCAGATGGATACATGGATCGTGTGCTCAAGTCATGGGGAGTCGATGCCCACAACTCGCATACGAATGTGTG
>JAQWRC010000053.1 GCA_029243925.1 Phycisphaerales bacterium | reverse complement strand
CACGTGCAGCAGCTTCATCCAAACTCATATACCCGCCATCAGGAGCCAATACCTGTGGCATTGAATCAAATGTGACCAGCATCGATTTCAACTCTGGGTCGTCGACCATCTCGGCCGTCACCAAACCGGTTGTATTCGGATACGCCGGATGACTGACGATCGCATCCCATGCAGCAATGAGGCGGTCATGGGTATCCATCGCCATGGCGCCAAATACAGGCGCAATGAACGCACGCATGGCTCGGTCAGGATATGCCGGCGGCTCTGCGTTCTCATAGGGATCGATGGGATCCATCAGCCGATCACCGTACTGGGCGTGCAGCGCACGCAGCACAGGCAATCGGCGAAGTGCGAACTGATTTGGCCCAAGATCATCCACAATGGTTTCATCAGGATCGAACTGCCAGAGCGCCTGGCCAGGCACTGACAATACGAAGGTGATGAAACGCCTGGCCAACTCTGGGTCAGGCGCTCCGGACAACATCGAAATCGGATCTGGATCGAGCTTGGTGTCTCCCGGGGGATCGATATAGCCCACTCGATCCCCACCACCATGGTCCTCGATCGCCTGCGATTGGAATCGCCCAAAGAAATCGATGCACACTCCGATAGCCGCATCCCCCTGGCTGACATCCGTTGGAGCCTTGAGTGAACTGGCTGAAAAATCTCTGGCATTCGCTGATGCTCGGCGGAGAATCGCCCACCCTTCAGTCCATCCTCGACGTTCGAGAATCGTCTCGAATGCCGTGGTGATCGAGCCGGACTGATTGGGATTCACCAACGCGATCCAGGTGCGAAGTCGAGGATCAACCAAAGCGTCCCAACTGTCGGGCGTTGCGTCGATCTCGAGTTGTTCCAATGCGTCTCGGTTGTAGATCAGTCCAAATGCAGACAAGGCTGTCCCATACCAATACCCTTCCTCATCCCACAGCGGAACTCCGGCGATATCCCGCTGGCCATAAATGTCCAGCAGATCCGACTCCAGCAGTTCACCCGGCATCGTGATTGGGGCATGCTGATCGACGCCATCAACCAGAACCGTGACACCCTGCTTCAGCACGCTGTGCTCGTAGGACCCGCCACCGAAGACAAGATCCGCATCACCACCTGCAGCCCGGCCTTCCTTTATTGCTGCCGTCGCCTGAGCCTGAAGCATCCGTCGAATTTCACTCGTACCACCAGGGACATTCCAGACAACTTCCACCGGCTCCTGATGTGCTTCAAGGTGCCACCGCTCAAACGCGTTGGCAAACTCGGTTCTGATCTGTTCGTTGTGAGGTGTGATGATGACCACTTGCCGACGTGCTCCTGCATCGGCCGGAGGAGCACCGGTTCGAATGAGCATCGGCAACAACAGCACGACGAGAAAACTTGCAACAACGGTCAATCGCACCCAATCGACCGATCGCAATAACGACATCAAGCACAATCCAAGCATGATGCCGCCAGCCACCAGCAGCTTGGTGCCCGTCACGGGGAATGTCACCAACATGGCCACCAGCAGGAGCAGTACCACGCCAAGCACAATGCGAGATCGAGTGTCGTTCATGACCTGAGCCCAACAGCCTGTCCGAAGTCCTCGGCAAACGCCGCAGCAGCATCCGCAACCGCCTCAGCCCAGTTGGGATCATCGACGCCACCGGCGTAGATCACGCCACGGCTGGAGGTGACAATGGCCCCACGTCCATCCGCGTTGAAACACTCCAGCACATCATCGAGCCCGGCGCCCTGTGCTCCATAGCCAGGCACAAGAAAGAGCTGCTGCGGCATGCGGGCCCGAAGGGCCACATGGTCTGCGCCCTTGGTCGCTCCGACGACTGCACCAAGATGCGAATAGCCAGAAGCACCAATGCCGCCTTCTCCCGCCTGGGCGAGTTGATCAGCCATGGCTTGAGCCACGGTCCGCCCATCGGCGAGCATCAGGGACTGGACCGCATCACTGTCGGGATTTGATGTTCGAACAAGTACGAAGGCCCCACTTCCAGATTCAAGAAATGGACGCAATGGATTGAATCCGAGGTATGGACTGACCGTCGTCCAATCCGATCCGCCAAGACGTGATGATGCCGCGTAATGCTCGACGGTCAAGCCGATGTCGCCACGCTTCGCATCAAGAATGACCTGCATCCCCAGTGATGCCGCCTTGTCCATTGCATGGTGCAGAACCCGGATGCCCGCCGAACCGAATCGTTCGTAACAGGCGGACTGGAACTTCACCACTGGAATGTGGGCGGCGATTGCTTCGATCACTTCGATACTGAATCGACTGATCGCCTCAACATTAGATTCGGGCAGATCGACTTCGGCGCGGACCGACATGGGCAGTCGTTCGAGCACTGGATCCAAACCAACGCACACCGGGGCTGCACATCGCTCAACGGCCTGCAGCAGACGATCAGCGGGATGATTGTGACCCGTGGTCTCTGTATCGTTCACACGGCACATGATACGGCATGCGGCGGCTGACACGATGGCTACACTGCCCTCGTGACAAACGCACCCCGGCACCTCGATCTCGACCGTTCCAGTGGCCTGACCATCGAATGGCGGGATGGCTCCAGCAGCTTCTACCCTGTCGAGCACCTCCGAAGGCTCTCGCCTTCGGCTGAAGCCCGTGAACTGCGTGACGAGCTTGACCGTAATCCACTCGCCGTGCTGCCCGCCACATCCGGCAGTGAAGGACCGCTTCAGGCACTCGATGCCGAGTTGGTCGGAACGTATGCCCTCCGCATCCGATTTTCAGACGGACACGACACGGGCATCTACACCTGGGCCTATCTTCGCTCGATCGACCCTGAAGCACCTCAACCACCAGCGGACGAAGACCATGGCCCTCCACGCTGATCCTGCCCAGTCCTATCCGCCACCCCATGTCCGCCCGCTGGGTACTCCGCCCGTGGGCCACCCCCCACTTGACCATCCTCACCCATTCTTCGCCGAAGTTCGTCCGGATCATGCCGAATCGAGTCAGGTCGTCGATCACGTCTCCAATGTGCATTACCTGCGGTGGCTCGATCGCGCAGCCGAACTTCACATGGACGCCCAAGGCTGGACACGAGATTCCTTGCTGTCCGCTGGACACATGTGGTTCGTAGCCCGACATGAAATCGACTATCGGGCGGAAGTCCATGCCGGAGATGTCCTGCACCTTGGCACCTGGGTACGAGACATACGACGGGCCAAGTCCTGGCGTGACACGGTGCTGTGGCGACAGAACGGCAATCCTGACGATGAACCACAAGTCGTATGCACGGCATCTACGCTGTGGGTTCTTGTCGAGCTTGAGTCCCGCCGGCCCCGCAGAGTGCCTGCGGCAATGGCAGCCGCGATGAATCCACTGGTCACCAGAGGCTTGAGCGACTGAGGAACACGCCAACGATGCACATACTCGCCTGCTTCGATATCGATCGACTCCGCCAGGAAGCGCCTGCCATCAAGGCGTTGATCGAAGGGCTGCGTGAACATGGCTGTGACATCACCGCAGTTGTTCCTGATGGACTCCCCGACGAACTGGCTCACATCCACGTTGACCACCTTGGTGCCAATGAGCTGCTGACTGCTCCCATGCCCATGCCACTGTGGCAACGGCGTTGGCAGGGTCGGCAACTTGCCGAACACTTCCACCGATCACCGCCTGAACTCATCTGGGCCTTCGGCACAGGAGCCCATGGGCAAGCCACCAGTGCTGCGGACACACTGGGGTGCCCTGCCGTGCTCTCCATCTGGTCACTCCACACTGCCCGGCGTGCATCCCCACGGCAACAGCAGGTCGGAGCATGGATTGCAGCCAGTCCCACACTTGCATCCATACTTGGCAAGCGTGTCGGCAACGAACTGGTCGAATGCATACCCCCTGCAACCACGATCACACCTACGACAGCAGACCCCGTTGGACTTGCCCCATCCATTGCCGTTCTGGACGCTGGCCACGACCCTGAATCAATGCGTGCACTCCTCACCGGACTGGCCCCAGTCGTCAAGGCGGTCCCCGAACTGCATGTCTGCCTCGAACTCACAGGAGACAGTGAGCATGCCGCATGGCAACTTGCCGATTCCGAAGGTCTTCTTGACCATATTTCTACCGTCGCCGATGCCGCGACAGTTCGCCCCCTCATCGCCCGCTGCGATGTTGTGATTCAGCCCGACCGCACGGCTGACGCCAGAACGCTGGTGCTCGATGCAATGGCGAATCAAAGAACGATCGCATGCGCTAAGGCGCCCCATCTCGACTGGCTTGTTGATGGCGAAACGGCCCGTTTCATCCCTGAGGCCAACCCAGACGCCTGGTCAAGCGCCCTCCTGGAGCTGCTTCATGATCCACGCCAGCGCCAGAAACTTGGCGAAGGCGCTCGCCAACGAATCGAAACACACCATTCGCTTGAAACACAGGTCCAATCTCATCTGGCCACCTTCCACCGAACCTGCAACGGCGTGTCGTATCCCTTTGTCAGTCAAGACAAAGCGTGAATACATCACCGCCACCACCACTGCCATCTCAGAAAAGTTTGATCATTTCTGCACGATGACAGGCCATCTTGCCGATCCGCGATATCTCGGGGCTATTTGCCCCCTCAACGTGTTCTTTCTCCCCTCCTCCCCGTTG
>JAQWRC010000045.1 GCA_029243925.1 Phycisphaerales bacterium | reverse complement strand
TGATCTAAAAATCCACATGGACACTTCCGCCAGCAGCAGCCAGATGCCGCCGAGCAGGGCGAAGACGCCAATCCACAATCCGCCCCAGCGATCAAGAATCCGAAATGGAATCGACATCGTGTTCGGTTGAGCGTTGCTGTCGGGCATGGTGGTGGTCAACGTGGTTCAGGAATTCGCCAGAGCATCGTCGACCGTACCTACGATTTCGAATACTCCATCGAGGCGTGCGATTTGGAAGACGCTCAGTACGCGTTCATTGAGTTGGCACAGTCGCAGCGACATGCCGCTGTTTCTCGTGCTCTGGAGACATTCCACGAGCGTCGCCACTCCGGATGAATCCATGTAGTTCACATTGGAAAGATCAATGACCATTCCGCCGGTGGCCTCCTGCTGAGCATCCTTCAGGTGCGTCCGAAGCAAGGGAGAACTGGCAAGATCGACATCGCCGATCGGCTGAATGATTGCGATTCCGTCGCGTACATCGGTATTGACATTCATGCGTGGTGCCCCATTGTTGAGTGCTCGGCTCGTTGCGGGTGACTTTTGCACAGAATCAAACGCATGCCGCCGCCATCGCGGTGTTCCCATGTGGCGTGATCCATGATCTCTTCTATCAGGTGGACACCCAGTCCCCCAGGTCGCACATCTTCCAGATCCCGTGACCGTATCGTCGAGAGATCAACTTGCCGGCCGCGGTCTTCGATGATGAATTCCAGCAGATTTCCTTCGCGTGCTTCGGTGACTGTCAGCGTGATGGGGCCATTTGGGTCAGAGTCGTAGCCATGCCTGATGACGTTGCAGAGCGCTTCATCGACCGCAAGGCAGATGCGGCTGGCTTCCGCTGGATCGAAGCCTCGGCGGCTGCAAATCGAATCGACCATCTGTCGGATGGTGGCGAGGTAGTGGGGGCGGCTGTAGAACTCCACCCGGAGATCATGCGTGGGTTCCGCATCGGATCCGGCTGAGGAGGAGCCTGATTGATTTGAGGTCGTCACGGCTCCATGGTACCCGCTCCGCTGGAGACCATTGGAATGGTTGCTGCTGGGGGAGTAGAATCTCCGCTTGTCATCCGGAGCCATGCACATGTCCGCTGCTGATCGTCGTGCCTCGATGGACGTCGAAACGATCCTCATCCTTGATTTCGGGAGTCAGTATGCCCAACTGATCGCTCGACGCGTTCGTGAAGCAGGCGCGTTCAGCGTGCTGTTGTCGCCAGAAACCAGCATCGAAGAGCTGGCGGCGTACGAGCCCAGAGGCATCATCCTTTCGGGCGGTCCATCGAGCATTCACGAATCAGGATCTCCCCGATGTGATGAACGATTGTTTGAGCTGGGCGTACCGGTTCTTGGAATCTGTTACGGCATGCAGCTTGGCTGCCATCTGCTCGGGTGCAGTATTGCGGCGGCGGAAAGCCGGGAATACGGGCGATCGCGTCTTCAGGTTCAGGACACATCGACACTGCTGGCGACTATTCCAGAAGACACTGCCGTGTGGATGAGCCATGGTGATCAGGTCATGGGCTTGGCGGATGAGTTCGACATTCTGGCGTCCACGGAAACGTGCCCATTCGCGGCTGTCCGACACCGGGAAAAGCCATTCTTTGGTCTCCAGTTTCATCCAGAGGTGACGCATACTCCGCGTGGCGTCGACATGCTGCGGAACTTCCTGTACGAAATTTGTGGTTGCACTGGAACGTGGCGCATGTCGGACTTCCTCGAAGCCGAGTGCCAGCGTGTCCGAGATCGCATTGGGGATGGGCGTGTGCTGTGTGGACTCAGCGGAGGAGTCGATTCATCCGTGGTTGCGGCATTGCTTGCCAAAGCGGTGGGGGATCAACTGACATGCATCTTTGTCGACAACGGTCTGCTCAGGAAAAACGAGCGTGAAATGGTGGAGGCCACCTTCCGCGATCACTTTGACATCGATCTGCGGGTCGTGGATGCAACAGACGAGTTCCTGGGTGATCTTGAAGGTATTACGGATCCTCAGGAAAAGCGGCGTCGTATCGGGCATCGCTTCATCGATGTCTTCCGCGAAGCAGCGGCCGATGTGGCCA
>JAQWRC010000322.1 GCA_029243925.1 Phycisphaerales bacterium | reverse complement strand
GTCAGTACTGTTTCATGCTGTGCAGTAGTCATCTCTAGCCCCGCTCATCTGCAAATCGATGCCCAGTACTCGATGGCACGTCCGCGACGTACCTGGAGCGCGCCCTGCGAGCCGATTCCAGCACCTGCAGTTCGTCTTGTGCAACTGATTTCTGCCGCTCCAACTCTGCGCGGTCACGATCATCCTGCTCCACTACCTTCCGCAGCGCGCCATCGACATCCCGCATCCGTCCCCTCAAGTGGGTACGCGCCTCATCGGGAACAGACTGCAACAGCACCTCAAAATTGCTCGTGAGCCCATTGAGTTCCGCCTGCGTTGAAAGAAGCTGTTCGACAAGTGACTGGCGGTGTCCGAGTACAGCCAGCAGTTCATCGACATTGCCTGCAGCAATGCAGTTTTCCTGCCTGGATGCCCACTGATCCAGGTCCTCCAGCACCGAGCATTGCCGATCCAGCACGGCTTCGAGTGCTGCAGCCCAGGCGCTGCCGCCGGGACCTGTTGACGCAGGTTGCTCGTTCATTGCTCTTCCCCCGTCGCAAGAGTGGCCTCGACCGGCATCACCCGCATCCAGCGATCCCACACTTCTCTGTCCAGAAGTGAGTCCATGGCCGCCAGATTTGAATCCGGCATGGACTCCAATCGGCGCAGTGCTCGCTGATGCGCAGTTTCGGCCCGGTCACGATCGCCCAGTTCAATCCAAGCCGATGCCACCTGCACCAGTGCATGCATGGAGACAGGGTGATCGGGGTAGTCGCGCGCAACCTGCTCATAGGCTCGGATGGCATCAGGCCACAAGCCAAGATCCCAGGCTGTATCACCATGATCCACAAGTGCGCGTCTGCGAAGATCGACTTCATTTCTGGTGACGGGATTGATCGTCGCACGCTCGACGATCGTACTTGCCTCCAATGCCCGAAGCAGCAGATCATGCCGCAGCGACTCGAGTTCCACGCACTGACCCGCCGATCGTGGCGACCCATCAATCAGTTCCATTTCAACCGTGCGAGCTGCTCCACGGGCACAACCTGACACCAGCAATTGAGCTTCAATGACACGAGCCTCATCAGCCTCCCTGGCGAGAAAGGCGTCGAGCCACGGAAGTGATTCCATGTAGCGGCCAGTGCGATATCCCAAGCCACCAAGTTCGAGCAATGCACGCCGATGGTCGGCGGCTTCCGGCGTCAGCACACCAGCCCCTTCTACGATTCGCTGCAGCTCAATCCAAGCATCATCCACGCGCCCGAGTGCTTCGTAGCACCGTGACAGTGGAACATGACTGCGCGTGGCCGCCGGGCTGCCCGGTCGCTCTGAAATGATCCGTTGGTACCACTTCATGGCCTCTTCGAAGCGGCATTCCACCTGAAGGCACTGCCCCAGTGAATACATGAGCTCCACCCGATGAGGATCCATCTCAATGGATGCATCAACGGCATTCTGATATGCGTCGATGGCTTCCGACGTACGGCCTGCGGCATCTTCATGCCTGCCGATATCCGCCAAGGCGGCTCGCCAGCGTTCCTGTTCATCAGGCAGGTCATACCACCAGTTCGCAGCTGCCCGACTGGCCTGTGCAGCCCGCTTGTGGAGGCTGATTGTTCGTGTTCTCAGCTTTGCAACCTCGGATGCGTCATGCATCCCCATCCGGTCAGTTGCTGCCTGCAGTCGTGAGCCAGCATCCTGAGCCAACTGTCCGGCAGCAAGCGCAACCGCATTGGCAACTGGACCCGGCGGGTCACCCTCCCGATGGAGCTCCCATGCCAGCTGAGCGATCGCCAGTGATTCCGACAGATGATTCTGCAGCATTGCGGATTCGCTTCGATCCATCAACACGCCTTCAACCCGACGAAGATCCACATCAGGGTGTGTCCGTTGCGTTTCCAGCAAATGGACGACCTGGGAAAAATCGGCCATCGCTCCCGCGTGATCGCCCAACATGCTGCGAAGCTCACCTCGATGAAGCAACGCTGGCATGTTGGATGCTGATGCGGGCGTCTCGATCAGAGCCAGATCAAACTGCTCAACGGCAGCCTCAAGCAGACCGTGTGCAGCCAGCAGTTCCCCTTGAAGCACCAATGCATCGCCACGCTCAGTCGAAGCCTTCGGGCACGCATCCAACGCCATCGTCAGGACACGCTCGGCTTCCTCATAGCGTCCAAGATCCCGCTCACACCGTGCCAGTAGAACCAGCAGGCCTCCCATTGGAGCCCTCACATTGCGCTCAATCGAGCGGCCTTCCAGACGCCGGAGGTCTGCATGGAGCAGCCGCGCAGCTTCCTGATTGCGACCACCTTCGATCCGAGCGCGAGCGAGACGTTGCATGGCCCAGGCCATGTCTTCCAGACTGGTCACGGCATCGTCCCGATATGAAGTCAGATGCTGCTCCCAGTCTGCAGCACCATGTGGAACGGCCTCGAGCCATGCCCTTCGCACTCGATTGCGACGATACATGGCTGCATCATCTGATTCAGCGTCATGCATCCGCTCAAGCAACATCATCGTGGTATCAAAGGACTCGATGGCGATCGACGCCATCGCCCACCGTTCCTCCCGAACAGCATCGAGACGAAGGCCAAGGTCCTCCGCGCGGTTGTAATTCGATGCGATTCGCTCGAAATTTCGTTGATCACTGATATCGAGCCACTTCTGCCGCAGCCAGATCCAATCGCCTGACAACGCGTGATAGCGGGCAAGTTCGCTGATCGATGCGGTATCCATCGCACCAGCAGCAAGCACATCCAGGTGGTGCTGCATGGCGGTCAGATCGCTCTGATCCCGAGCCTGTTGTGCTGCTTGCAGTGTCTCGCCAACCGTTGGAGTGCCAAGTTCGAGTGCCGTGGTCCAGACCGCGGCGAGCACGACGGCCCCTCCCAGTCCAAGCATAGGAAGGCGCCACCACTTCCGACCTGCCCAGGAGGCTTCCGGAGTGGGCTCAATGTCATAGGTCACGAGCGGAGTGTCCTCAGACACCCCAGACCGTGGAACCTCCGTGTTCCCGGGCCGCTCTTGGGCCATGGTCGATCCTTGTCATCGAACCGGCGTACCGATTCCATGCCTTACACGCGACGCCTCCATGCGTCGTCAACTGTGTATCGGCCTCCGGGTTGCGCAGGCATGAGCAGGAATTGCGCGGCACCGCTACGTGAAACTTCCGCCATCCTCTTCGGGAGCCGCCACTGGACGAACCACGATCGTTCTAGCCATCAAATCACCAAGGCCCTGCTGATTGGGGTGGAGCACTGCCAGCACGGCCAATGGGGGCACAAGCAGAACCAGTGCCTTTATGACATTTCGCACCACAATGGCCCGCAGGCTCGGCCGGCCGCCAAGCGTTGTCCGAACGCACGCCCCAAATAGACGCTTGCCTGGAGTCCAGCCCACCGTGGATTCAAATGTGATGCACCACACCACCGTCACAGCCACCAGCATGAGATACGGAGCGAGATCCTCCGCACTCAGATTCATCAACGGGACTTTCACAAGGTGACGAATCTCCCCGGAAGCAACGAAGAAAAAGACGCACAGGCCTGGTATGAGATCGACTGCCAAGGACCAGAAACGCCGCATCGGCGGCAATACAGACCATCCGCTGGGCACCACCATGGATGACAAGTCGCCACCTTTGGCCAGCACAATCACCAAGATAACCGTACTGGCCAGCCCCAACGCAATGGCCATGGACCAGAGTCCATTGGTCAATACCGAGGTTGGTTCAAAGACCTCAAGACGAATGGCTGCTCCGGACATCGCGTCGACGATTTCAGCCGTAATGAGGCCTTCATGCAATGAAATCAATCCGACGGCGCCCTGTTGGCCCACTACACCCCAAGCATCATCCGGTCGCGGGCGGGTCGCCAGAGGCCAACTCCCCTCGGGCTGCAGATACGCAAACTCAATCGTAGAAGAACCACCCTCATGTACCAGCAGCGGCTGCCCGTCGACGTTCAAAAGCTCACGTACTGTCGGCACATCAGTGAGCACACCTGTCGTCCATCGCTGATCCGTTCCAAGCAGCCAGGTAGTTGTGGTGGGGCCAGATTGCTGGAGCAGCAGCAGGCCACGATGTGATTCCACTGCATGCAGCGGCATCGAGGCATCGATCGACTCTGGAAGCGTCAGCGGCTCCCATCGCCCCTGCCGCAACCGATGTGCCGTCAAACGCTGATCCAGTGACGAAGTACCCATGAGGATCGGCCCAGAGGCAGTCCCGACGAAGCAACTCAACTGATCGACATCCCGAAGCGGTGGCAGCGTATCCAATCCTTCACGCGGTTCCATGACGTACAGTTCCAGTGACGCTTGGTACTCCGCCTGCAGGCGATAGCACTCCAGTCTCGGAGCAGTCGATGAACCGCCCGAGAACACAAGCCAGAGCGTGTGATCCAGCGCGTGCAGTACCAATGGCTTCGAATCGAAGCGACGAATGATCCTGTATTCCGATCCGCTGCCACGTTGGCCGGCATGCGCAAGTTGCCAACCGCCATCATCAGGGAGCAGCGCCCAGAGATGTCCCTCGCTTCCAGCAACCTGCAAACGCTGTGACTGCGCCTGCAGTGCACTGGTCGTAATGAGGAGACAGCTGATCAGCCAGAGGAGCCGCTTCACTCCTGCGACTCCGATGTGGGCGATGATCCCAGATCATTGAATGAGCGGATCTCCACAGGCTGCAACGCCTGCTTCAGGTGCTCAAGATCAAATACCCGATCCATTGGTTCATCTTCCACTTCGCCAGTGAACGTATCAAAGACCAGAAGGCTGCTGATCTCTGCACGCTGTTCATGATTGATGGTCATGGTGATCGAGCCTGGCAGGATTGGCCATTTGACAATGGGCTGATCCGGCAACCGAACCGTGAGACGGCGGCCGGGGTCCTCATCGATACGCATCTCGCTGGCATCGGGCAAGAGCAGCTTTCTTCGCGTGGGCCAAACGGAGCCGGAATCCAACCACAGTGTCGAACCATCTGGAAAATCTACGACAAAGCAACGCTCCGACTCGCACCAGCGTGAGGCACTCTGCGATGCAGCCGGCATGGCACGAAGTCCAAGGACGTTCAGAAGCAGTTGGGCGGAAAATGGCTGGCTGGCGATGAGCAGATACTGATCCGGATCCAGTTCTCCGGCGTAGAGCACTTCAGACCCTGCATCGTAGAACCATTGCGCCGTCCCATTTGAGCCGAACAGAGAGATCGTGTCTCCGAACTTCGAGCACCGCACCGCAACATTGGATGGCTCCTCGTACCAGAAATCGATATCACCCTGATCGACATGCCCCCCGCCAGCATCGTCAACCCAGTTGGCCTGGAAAATACCACGCCCATAAAGTTGATCGATTGACGTGGCTCGTTCATTCCACGATGTCACAATCGCCGGAACGTCAGGAGCATCGAGTTGCTGAGATCCCACGTCGACATGCGATGCATCAGGGGCACAAGAAGCCATGCAGGCAAGCAGGCACGCGCCGAGCATGTGACCGGCCACCGGACTGGTCATGCGTGAAATGACTACAGATCTCCCTGCAACACGTCACCGAGTTGCTCACTGAGCTCGATGATGTCCTCATCACCCAACCCGGGGTTGAGTACATCGATGTACGGCGCTTCAGGCAGTGATCCCTTTGGACGCAATTGCCACCATGTTTGCTCCTGGTCACCTTCGCCTTCCTGGCGACTTCCCATGTATCGCATCAGTCGTTTTCGGATCAGGATCAGCCCCAGCACGTAGCGGAATGCCTGACGCTGCGGACGATCATCTTCAGCCAGCCGCTCGAAAATATCGAGCAGCACCTGATCATCAACGAAGACCTTCTGCCGTTCTCCAGGCATTGGAACCCGAGTCTTCCAGAAACTAAAAAGATGCTCGGGGCGATTTCCCTCGCCCCAAGCCTCCAAAGAGTAGTCCAGACGCTGAAATCCGCCCTCCTCGGCATCGCAAAGGACGGCCATGCAGGGGGAGCCTGGCTCGATCGCCTTGCCTGAGGAGGCACATTCACCTGTGGAGCGAGCAATCTTGAAGTCAGAGCCGAATCGGGACATGTCCGCAATGATACCCTTCCCTCGCTCGTTCTACTGGAGGTCGAGAAACTACGCCAAGCCTATACTGTGGATGCAACGCACCGCCCCCTGAGTGCATGGAGCCCGTCACACACCCATGATTCCTAGCCCGCTCCAGTATGAGTTCTGGGAGATCCTGATCGAGTTGGGAGTCATCTGGATCGGCGTCTATTTGGTGTTCCGATTCTTGCAGGGCACCCGCGGCGCCGGTGTCATTCGTGGGCTGGGCTTCCTTGGCGTGATGCTGATCCTGCTCTATTGGCTGGTGACCAAGACCGAATCGTTCAACCGGCTCGATGTCATCTTCACCCGCTTTCTTGAAATCCTTGCCTTCCTCCTGATTGTGATCTTCCAGCCGGAACTCCGCCAAGCGGCAATCCGAATCGGCCAGACGAAGTTCCTCAGAGGCAGCCAACGCAACCAGGAAACAACGATCAATGCGATCGCGGAGGCGGCGGAGTTTCTGTCGAAAAATCAGTTTGGCGCCATCATTGCAATCGAGCGCAATGTCCAACTGGGTGGACTTGTTGATGGGGGCCAGCATCTCGATGCCGCCATCAGCGCACGGCTTCTGCAATCAATCTTCTGGCCCAGCAGCCCATTGCATGATCTGGGCGTGGTCGTTCGCGAGAATCGAATTCTCGCTGCAGGCGTACAGTTCCCCCTCGCGGAGGAAGGATCGCTTCCAGCCAACTTTGGCTCACGCCACCGCGCGGCACTTGGTCTCGCGACGGAAAGTGACTGCGTCGTCGTCCTCGTCTCAGAAGAAACGGGCCGAATGAGCATTGCCGTTGATGGGCACTTTGAGATGAAACTCACGCCTGAGCAATTCACTGATCGTCTGCGCGAACTCCTGGATGAACGGGCGGTTGAAGTCGGGCTTGAAACAGAACCAATCATCGCCCCAGCAGCTGCTGACGACACCTCTAAGCCGACAGCGGCAACCATTGAACCCGAGTCCTCCTCATGAAACGACCGGACTACCTCACACTTCTGCTGGTTTCCATCGTGGCCCTGCTCATCTGGCTGGTGGCCGAGGAGAACACGTCAGAGGACTCCACCATCAACGCGACCATTGCGTTCACGGTGGCCGATTCCGATCAATACATCGTCGAACCTGACCGTGTGGTGGTGGAACTGTCTGTGAGCGGATCCAAACAAGCCGTCAATGCCCTCAAGAAAGAGGTGCAGGATGCACTGCCCCTTTCACTCCCGGCCCGAAACGGCATCATCAAGATCGATGACCTCAAAGAACGTCTTGAGGACATTCCAGCCATTGCCAAGACCGGAACTCGACTGCAGGACGCCACGCCAGATCGCGTTGACATCCATGTCACGGAACTGGTCACGCTGAAAGCCACCGTTCGTGAACGCATGCCCGAAGGCTCTCTGGTTCAGGACCCCGTGGTTTCCACCAAGGAAGCAACTGTCACACTCCCACGCGAAGAGGCGGACAAACTTCCTGAAGATCTCACGCTGGAAGCATGGGTTGATCCCCGTTCCATCCAACATCTGGAACCTGGTGTACTGCACACAGTCAACAGCACCATTCGGATGCCCGAGGAATTCGCATCAATGAAAAACGTTGCGATTGCTCCCGCAGATGCCCGGGTGTCATTCCGACTTGTTTCCCGGCATCGCAGCATCAACATGGACAAGGTCTATGTGCAGGTGCTCGCCAATCCCTCGATTGCCGACGCCTTCCGGGTCACACTGCCGGATCCCGTGCTTCGAAATGTCGAAGTCATGGCCAGCATCGAATTCGCCGAACAACTTGAATCTGGCCCCGATGGAACCGCCCCGACGGCTCGAGTCGTCGCCGTGCTTCCATTGACCAATCTTGAGCTGGAACAAGGGCTCACCGAAAAGAGGATCGCAGAGTTTCTCGTGCTCCTCGCTGACGGCACCGGGCGAAACGTGGACGCCTCGGTCGACGGCGATGCCCACCCCATGGTTCAGTTGTCAGTTGAGCGGGCCCAGAAGCCCGCGGCAGACACGCCGGCACGCGTTCCAGCCGAACCAGCCGCTGCCCCATGACCTCATGACCAGCGTGTCGCGTGCCAGGTCTTCTTGCCACGACGAAGCAAAATCGACTGGCCATGCAGCAGATCATCAGGCCCAAGCCTCCGGTCAAGCGCGGCAGCCTGCTCGACTTTGACACCATTGACGGATACGGATCCGTTCTCGAGGAACTGACGTGCCTCACGCTTGGATCCCGCCAACGTGGTCTCCGGAAGCAGGTCCACCAGCAGCACGCCTTCGCCGGCCAATGTGTCACGCGCATGATCTGAATGAGCGACGTCATTGAAGACTTCACCCATCAGAGCTTCATCAAGGCTAGCCACATCGCCACTGAACAAGGCATTTGCCGCCGCTTCTGCGCGAACCAACTCATCCTCACCATGCATCAGTCGGGTCATTTCATCCGCGATCGTCTTCTGCGCCAGTCGCTGATGCGGTGCCTCGGCGTGACGAGATTCGATGTCTTCGATCTCCGCCTGATCAAGAAATGTGAACCACCGCAGGTACTTTCCGACATCGGCATCCGATGCATTGAGCCAGAACTGGTGGAAGGCATAGGGACTGGTGCGATCGGCCGTCAGCCACACGGCACCGGTTTCCGTCTTGCCGAACTTTGTGCCATCGGACTTCGTGATGAGCGGTGCTGTAATCCCATAGCCACGCGGCACGTCCGCTTCCGATTCAATGAGGTCCCGACGGATGAGATCGATGCCGGCCACGATGTTGCCGTATTGATCTGAACCCGCAATCTGCACGGTGCAGTCGATCGAACGACGCAGATGCAGAAAATCGTAGGCCTGAAGAATCATGTATGAGAACTCGGTGTAGCTGATCCCCTGCTCGCGATTCTCAAGTCGATCTCGCACGGAATCCTTCTGGATCATCATGTTGACGGAAAAATGCTTGCCAACGTCCCGAAGCATGTCGAGGTATCCGAGCTCGCACAGCCAGTCGGCATTGTCGACGATCCGAGCCGCATTCGGCAGAGATGGGTCAAAGTCCAATACACGCTCGAAAATGGTCCTGCAGCAATCGACGTTGTGCTGCACCTGCTCACGATCCAGCAACTGCCGCTCCGCATCCTTGCCGGAAGGATCTCCGATCAGACCTGTGCCCCCACCCATGAGCACGACTGGTGTATGGCCACAACGCTGCCAATGGGCGAGGAGTTTGATTGGGATGAAGTTCCCGATCGTCAGACTTGTATTCGTCGGATCGAAGCCGCAGTATGCAACTCGACCAGACGTGCCGAGAAACCCCGGCAGCCCTTCGTCATCCGTCGTCTGGTGCAGCATCCCACGCCAGGCAAGTTCTTCGAGAAATGTTGTCATGCAGTATCCATATCCACGGACTCAGTCCCGCCAAGACTCGATTTCTGTGCGGTATCGCCCGCCATTCATGAAGATGAGAAGAATGACAAACCAGGCGATGCCGAAGATTGATCCACAGCCCTCGGAAACAGCTGGGTGAATCTGCGAATTGAATGGATCGATGGGAGCAGGTGCCTCTCCGCTCGATGCCGGCGCGGAATCTGCAGAAGTCGACGCATTTGCATCATCTTTCTGGGATGCGCCCTCCTTCGCACTCTGCTGACTCTGTTCAACCAGCTCAGCCTGCCGCTGCTGCATTTCTGGATAGACCACGGTGATATTCCAGGTGAAACTGGCCACCATCCAGACCACGCCCAACGCAACATAGGCATTGAGCATCATGCGACAACTGGCGCGTCGCTTCACCAGGCTGATGGAGCCAACCAGAAGAAGAATGGCCAACAGGACACCGGTGGCACTGGCAACGACCACGTACGCGCCATCAGGAATAGCGGCTGTGATCTGAGCCATCTCTTCTGGCGACATCTCACCGGAAAGACTTGCCAACATGCTCTTGAGAAAGATGCCGACGAAGAAACCACAGAGGCTGCTCAGCACACCGAGCGAGCCGAAGATGATTCCAAGAATTCCGATGACGGTCGGCCAGCTCGTCCGCTTCACTGGCGGCTGGTCGAGATCACGCACTTTACCTGTCTCAGGGGCCGACATTGATAGGTTGTCAGTCATACACATGCTCCATTCTGTTCAGAACTGTCGGAGAAATCGTTCATCATTTTCATACAGCCAGCGGATGTCGGAGATTCCGTACCGCCGCATGGCTATTCGCTCGATACCCAGCCCAAAGGCATACCCGGTCCACTCTTCAGGGTCGATGTCCACGGCCTTCAGAACATTGGGATCCACCATGCCGCAGCCCCCGAGTTCAACCCACTGCCACCGACCCTTGATCTTCATCTTCATGTCCACTTCAGCCGAGGGCTCTGTAAACGGGAAGAAACTGGGGCGCATGCGCACTTCAGCCTCGGGGCCGAAATACGCGCGGGCGAATTGAAAGAGCGCCGATTTCAGATCGATCATGGTCACACCACGATCGATGCACAACCCTTCGACCTGATGGAACATGCTGTAGTGCGTGGCATCATGCGTATCCGGACGATAGACACGGCCACAGGTCATGATCTTCAGTGGTGGTGGTGATTGTTCCATGACACGAATCTGTACCGTGGAGGTCTGGCTGCGAAGCATACGGCCCGCGCCAAGGAAGAAGTTTTCACTCGAATCACGTGCCGGATGATCTTCGGGGATGTTCAATGCATTGAAATTGTGCCACTCATCCTCAACCTCAGGTCCTTCGGCAACGGAGAAACCCATCCGGGCGAATACCTCAACGATTTCATCAATCGTCCGTGTCAGCACATGACGCTGACCAAGTCTGCCGGGCATGCCTGGTTCCGTCAGATCCATCGGTGGAAGGGATGGCGATGCTGAATCCATCTGGGACCGGCGGGATTCAAATGCGACTTCTAACGATTCCTTGACCGCGTTCATTCGCTGGCCGAAGGCAGGCCGCTCTTCCTTGGACAAGTCACGCATCGAAGCCATCATGGCCTTGAGCCTGCCTTTGGTCCCGAGAAAGTCGACTCGCCATGCTTCCAGCGCTGCGGCATCCGACGCCTGTGCCAGCGCTTCATTCGCTTCGGTCTGAAGTTGCTCTATCGCCTCAACCATGGCCAGCAGTGTACCTTCAAGACAACGCAGGACCGAATTCGACCGGCACCGAAGTCAAATGAAACACGGCCGCCCATGAGGGGCGGCCGTGCATGACTTTGAAAATGGTACCGAGAGTCAGTCAGTCGCCCGACTTTTCCTCATCTGCCTCTGGTGCGTCTTCGCCTCCAGTTTCAGCTTCAGCGGAAGGCTCCTCGGCTGCCTGAGAGTCCACTGCTGCAGTTTCCTCCTCGACGGCGGCCTCCTCAGCAATTGCGTCCTGAGCTGGAGCCTCTTCGGTTGCCGAAGCTGTTCCAAGAGAAGCCGCATAGGCTTCTCGACGATCAGCCTGACGACGACGACCACTGCCGCCACTGCCACCGACCTCACTGCCTGACTCCTCGCCAACCAGTTGAAGAACGACCAGATCAGCTCCGTCACCGAGCCGATGCCGGCCAGTGCGGACGATACGCGTGTATCCGCCATCGCGATCAGCGAATTGAGGTGCAATCTTCGTGAGAAGATGCTGGACCAAACGCGGTGCTTTTTTGACTTCACCGTACCGGTTGAATGAAATGTCATCCTCATCCGGCAAATCGAAGTACGGATTCTCTTTTCGCGAATCCGGCACGTTTGGATCTGCGACCCACGCATGGATCTTGCGATCATTGAGCTTCGCCTCGATCTGACGACGAGCGTGGAAGGTCCCCTGCTTGGCAAGCGTAATAAGCTTTTCAACAAAGGGCTGCACCGCTTTCGCCTTTGGGAGCGTAGTCTCTATGGACCCATGCTCAAAAAGACCTGCGGCCAGATTCCTGAGCATTGCAGTGCGATGCTCACTCGTACGGTTCAGCTGTTTACCGAAAATTCTATTTCTCATCGTTCTACCTCACGGCCAGACCTGTGGCCCTGCTCAGTCTTCCAGAATCACCGTCTCGGCCGAAGGCTCGAGCGGGGCTTGGTATTCTTGCTCGGGCAACTCATACCCCTCGGGCATCTGCATGCCCAGGGAAAGACCGAGTTCCTCGAGGCGACGCTTTACCTCTCGGAGCGATGTACGTCCGAAACTCCGGACCGAAAGCAGATCCTGCTCTGTTCGGCCGACGAGTTCACCTACGGACTTGATAACGGCGGACTCCAGACAGTTTCGTGCCCGGACAGTCAAATCAAGATCATCGACACTCATGTCGAGCTTGCGATGGAACTCATCGTCCATGGCCGCAGCGGCTGAAGCAGCTTCCGACACACGGGATGAACCCAACTCTTCGTACTGGACGAAGGGATTCAGATGCTTTCGGAGCACCTTGGCAGCTTCGACCAATGCCATCTCCGGAGAGATCGTTCCATCCGTCCACAGATCAAGCACGAGGCGGTCGAAGTTGGTCTTCTGTCCCACACGCGTGTCTTCGACACGGTATCGAACACGGCGAATCGGGCTGAAGAGCGAATCGATGGGAATCTCACCTACGACCTGATCTTCACTGCTTCGCTGGTGCTTCTCAGTCGCTGGCTCATAGCCGCGGCCGCGAGTCACAACCATCTCGAGTTCAAAGTCGACTGCATCATTCAATGTCGCAATGACGTGACTCGGATTGTGAACGACGACTGAGGAATCAGCTTCGATCAAGTCTGCCGTCACTTCACCAGGCCCGCTGGCGGACAGACGCATCACTTTTTCCTCATCACTGTCGAGACTCACAACAAGCCCCTTGATGTTGAGAATGATGTCAGTCGTATCCTCCTTCACGCCAGGAATCGTCGTGAACTCATGTTCAGCGCCAGCGATGCGGACTCGTGTAATAGCCGCGCCCTCGATTGAACTGAGCAGAATACGGCGAATGCCATTGCCGATCGTCGTTCCAAAGCCGCGTTCAAACGGCTCAACGATAAATCGACCAAACGTATCGGTGGACGATGCAACGTCCAAATCGACTCGTGCGGGCAGTTCCAGACCTCTCCAACGTACGTGCATAATGACTCTCCAAGTGCAACAGGAAACCAGTTTTCACCAGTGACGCTCCCAGTTCACGGAATCGATCGGCTCCTGTGCTACGCCGATCGTCCCTTCTGTCCGGGGCGGTTCATATCGTTACTTAGCAGCGACGCTGCTTTCGGGGGCGGCAACCATTGTGAGGAATCGGCGTATGGTCCTCGACTGCCGAAATCAGCAGTCCAGCAGCATTGAGGCCGGTGATCGCGGACTCACGTCCAGACCCGGGACCCTTCACACGAACTTCGACCTCACGCACACCCATGCGCTTGACCTTCGATGCAACACGTTCAGCTGCACGGGAAGCAGCGAAGGGAGTCGCCTTGCGGGCGCCCTTGAAACCGACCGTGCCGGCGGAATCCCAGGCGAGTGTTTCGCCATTGAGATCTGCGACCGTAATGATCGTGTTGTTGAAGGTGGCGTTCACATGCGCGATCGCCTTGCCGATGTTCTTCCGAATCTTCTTCTTTGCCATGTGTCTTTCCTCTTTCTTCTTCGCTGGAATCGGTTCCTTCTCCGACCGTCGGCAGGAACCTCACGAGTGGCTCAATGCCACATCAACCCTTGACGCCCTTCTTGCCTGCAACCGTCTTCTTGCGTCCCTTGCGGGTACGGGCATTGCACTTGGTCCGCTGTCCGCGAACCGGCAGCCCACGGCGATGACGGTCGCCACGGTAGGAGCGAATGTCTCGCAACCGCTGGATATTCTGCTGAAGCTGACGACGCAGTGCACCTTCGACGATGTAGTTGTCGTCGATGATCGCTGCGATCGAACTCGTCTCCTGCTCGGAGAGATCGCTTGCACGCTTCTCCGGGTCGACGTTCGCCGCCTCACAAATGTCATCCGCGAACTTCGGACCGATACCGTAGATGTAGCGGAGCGCGTAGCGGAGTTTCTTCTTCTCAGGGATGTCGATGCCGGCAAGACGTGGCATGGTGTTCTCCTCCAGGAGGCAGGCGGGGTATTAGCCCTGCCGCTGCTTCAGGCGGGGGTTCTTCTTGTTGATGACGTACCTCTTGCCACGTCGGATGACGACTTGGCAATCCTTGGTTCGTCGTTTGATGCTGCTTTTAACTTTCATGTTGCTTTCACCTTTCCGTACTCGAAGTCGACCTTCAGGGTCACTGTCGGTAGACGATGCGTCCTTTGGTCATGTCGTATGGGCTGAGTTCAACCTTCACCTTGTCGCCGGGAAGAATGCGAATGTAGAACTTTCGCATGCGTCCACTGATGTACGCGAGGATCTCCTGACCATTTTCCAGTTCAACTTTGAACCGGGTATCAGGCAGTGCCTCAGTGACAACAGCTTCCAGGGTGATTTTTTCCTCTTTAGCCATACAGGTTCATTCCGTTCATTGCTTTCTCATCATGTGGGCCGCCCACCGCGGCCGGTTTCGGCGCCGGTGAGGAATCCACTGTAATTCCGCATGACGAGGTTGGCTTCGATCCGCTGAAGCAGATCGAGCCCGACACTCACCACGATGAGCAGACCCGTTCCCCCGAGAAAACTCGAGACGTTGATCGGGATCTGCATATACGTTGACACCAGAGAAGGAATGACCGCGATGATGGCCAGGAAGCCGGCACCGACGTACGTCACTCGCTCTACGACTGTCTCCAGATATTCGGCTGTACGCGGCCCGGGACGAAGCCCCGGGATGAAGCTGCCATTCTCACGCAACTGCTGCGACATGTCATCAGGGCTGAAGACCACGGTCGTCCAGAAGTAGCTGAAGAAGTAGATCAGGAGAATTTCCAGGACAATGTATGGATACTCACCCATCTGGAAATTGATGTTCAGGAAGCTCACCACCGATTGCCACCAACTCGGTGCATCAGGTGACATGGACGTCGCCATGTAGCCGAAGAACGCCGAAGGGAAGATGAGCAGTGAACTGGCGAAGATGATCGGCATCACGCCGGCATGATTCACGCGCAACGGCAGATAGTGACGCTGGCCACCATAGGTCTTCCGTCCACGTGTATGCCTCGCCTGTTGAATCGGAATACGGCGCTGCGCAAGCGTGATCAGAATTGAGCCTGCCACCACGATGATGAAGGCTGCGATCAGGAACAGAAGTCCCACGACTCCGATCTTGCCATCACCGGATTGCAGCGACAGGTCCGTATTGTCCACGAGGTACTGCACTGCATCTGGCATGCGCGCAATGATCCCGGCTGTCAGGATCAGTGAAACACCGTTGCCGATGCCGTATTTATCGATTTGCTCGCCGAGCCACATCAGGAAGATGGAACCAGCCGTCAGCGCCGTCAGCCCCGAAAGATAGAAGAACAGCACATTGCTGGATGTCAGGAACTCCTGACGAACCATGCCGTTGGCCAACATGAACTTGATCCACATGAAGCCCTGTACGAGGCACATGGCAACGGTGGTGTATCGGGTCCACTCCGTGATCTTCTGCTGACCGGAAGCGCCTTCCTTCTTCAACTCCTGCAGTCGCGGAATCGCCGTCTGCAGCAACTGGAAAATGATCGCCGCTGTGATGTAGGGCATGATTCCCAGACCGAAGATCGTCGACTGGCTGAATGACCCGCCCGAGAAGATCGAAGCATAATCAAGGATGCGACCGAGACCTTCGATGGATCCACTGTCACGCTGCTGCTGGTAGAACGATGCCAATGCGGATTGATCAACACCAACCAACGGAATGAAGAACCCAAGGCGATAGACAGCCAGCACACCAAGTGTGAAGAACACACGGTTGCGGAGTTCGGGGATCCGGAAGATGTTGAGGATCGTATGCATCGTTCAAGACGTCCCCTTACGAGGACGCGATCAGGCGTTTCAGCCCTCGCCTCCCTCTGCTGGTGCCGCCTTTTTCGCTGTGTTCTTTCCAAGACGCAATGCCTTGGCCGTGGGCTTCGTACGGTCGCGCGTCCACTTCTGCAGCGGCACCTCCGTCACCGAGCCGCCAGCTGCTTCCAGCTTTGCGATCGCCGACTTGGAGAACTTCGTCGCAGTCACAGTCAACTTCTTGGTCACGTCGCCTTCGCCGAGAATCTTCAGTGGGCGATTGGTGCTCCGAATGAGTCGCTTGGCAACCAGTGTCTCAAGGTTCACCTCGTCCCCATCCTCGAATCGAGCGTCGAGCTGAGCCACATTGACAACGTGGAACTCGGTGCGGAAGGCCGCATTCGAGAAACCACGCTTGGGGAAACGACGAGCCCAAGGCGTCTGTCCGCCCTCGAAGCCTGGACGATGCGAATGCCCAGCACGAGAGCCTGCGCCCTTGTGGCCACGTCCACTGGTCTTGCCGCTGCCACTGCCGTGACCTCGACCGACTCGCTTCCGGGCCTTGTACTTACCCGCCATGTTTGTGATGTCGTGAATCATCATGATGATGATGCTCCCTGCCTCGTTCGAGCCCTCAGGCTCATGAAATCTCAGTTGTTCTCTGTCTCAGCTGTCTCAGCTGTCGAATCTGTCGACGTCTCATCCGTCGCCTCTGCGGCGGCCTCTTCAGGCGATGGTGCAACGAATGCTTCACCGCGATGAATCATCTCTTCGACTCGGGTCTCACCAATCTCAACGCCGCGAAGCGATTCGACAAGTTCCTTCGAGCGAAGTTGTCCGAGGCCATCTATGACCGCCTTGACGAGGTTCTTCGGATTGTTCGATCCAAATGACTTCGTCAGGCAATCCTGAATGCCAAGCATCTCAAGAACGGCACGCACTGCTGCCCCGGCGATGACGCCGGTACCAGGTGATGCCGGAATAATCCGAACACGGCAGGCGCCAAATCGACCCTCAACTTCATGGGGGATGGTCCGTCCAGTCAGCGGGAACTTGCGCATGGCACGCTTGGCGACCTTCTGCGCCTTCTCGATGGCCGGTGGCACTTGATTGGCTTTGCCATAGCCCATGCCCACTCGGCCATGTCGATCTCCGACAACGACCAGTGATGAGAAGCTGAAACGACGTCCACCCTTCACGGTTGCCGCTGTGCGATACACACCGACTGTCGTGGATTCGAGACCTGATGATTCTTCGAGAAACTCTGCCATTGAATCGTTTCCTTGGGGATCGCCTGATCAACTGATCAGAACTTTAATCCGCCCTCCCGAGCTGCATCCGCAAGTGCGCGGACACGGCCGTGGTACCTGTAACCATTTCGATCAAAGACGACGGCGGTCACGCCTGCGCCTGTTGCACGCTCAGCAAGTCGCGAGCCGACTTCCTTCGCTCCTGTCGCGTTCCCGCCAATGGCGGAATCGGACTCTTTCTCGTTCGTTGACGCGGACACGAGTGTTCGGCCCGTCAGATCGTCGATCACCTGGGCGTAGATATGCTTTGAGCTGCGAAACACGGACAGCCGAGGCTTCGAAGGGACACCAAAGATGCCCTTTCGAATTCCACGCTTCCGACGAGTTCGCCGTTCGCTTCTGCTCTTCATGCTGCTCATGACGCTCTGCTCCTCGCACCCGTTTCAAACGAGCACCTACTCACGATCCGAAGACCTTGCCCTGTTTGCGAATGATGATTTCATCGTGATACATGATGCCCTTGCCGTTGTAGGGCTCGGGACGTCGCTGATCACGAATGTTTGCCGCGAACTGACCGACCTGATGTTTGTCGGGCCCGTTCACAATGATGTCGCCGTTCTTCTCAATGGAGAACTCAACGCCTGCGGGAGGAGTGAGGTTGACAGGGTGGCAGTAGCCAATATTCAGTTGAATCTGCTTGCCCTGATCCTTCGCATTCCAACCGACACCAACGATCTTGAGATGCTTCGTATAGCCCTCTTTCACACCCGTCACCATGTTCTGGATGCGGGATCTCGTGGTTCCCCAGTGAGCCTTGGCGGATCGATTGGAGGCATGAGACTCTGCAATGTTGCAGACGATTCCATCATCACCTGACGTGACATCGATGGACTCATGCCAATCGTAGGCCAGGCTCCCCTTGGGACCCGAGGCCTTGATCGTACGCGCGGCATTGTTCACCTCTACGGTGACACCCGAAGGCACGGTGACTCGTTGTTTACCAATCCTAGACATCTTCGTTTCCCGTCGTTACTTCGTTGCTCAAGACACCGTGGCGATCAACTCGCCACCGACGTTGTTCTCGCGACACTGTCGATCGCTCAACACACCTCGACTCGTGGACACCACTGCGATGCCGAGCCCCTGCAATGGACGTGGGATGTCCGAAACACCTGAATACACCCGGCAACCGGGCTTGGAGACTCGATCAATGCGGCGGATAACACTTTCACCACGTGGTCCGTAGCGAAGTTGCACCTTCAAGTTGCCCTGTCGGCCATCCTCGACGACGCCATAGTCATCGATGTACCCCTCAACCTTGAGGACCTCGGCCACGCCTCGATTCAATCGGTTGTTGATACAACTGACGTTCTCGAATCGGTTGCGGACCGCATTGCGGATCCGGGTCAACATGTCAGATGTCAGATCTTGCTGTGACATTGCCTACTCCATAGTCGCGGCCCTGCATGGACCACAGTCGCTGCTCATTCAATCCGTTACGCCCCGAACACGGGACGACGGCCATTGCTTACCAACTCGCCTTTCGCATTCCAGGAATCTTCCCTTGAAGGGCCAACTCCCGAAGCACAATCCGGCTGACGCCGAATTTTCGATAGACACCACGCGAACGTCCTGTGAGCTGACATCGGTTGCGATGCCGCGTGGAGAACTTCGGGGTACGTTTCATTCGTGCGAAGACGCGTTTACTTGCCATAGTGTGTCGAGCTCCTCATTGGTCTCGTTCGCTGTTTGCAGTACAGAATCAGTCCTCATCCTTGCGGACGAAGGGCATGCCGAGTTCCTTCAGCATGTAGAGGCTCTTCGCCGGGCTGGATTGACTGAAACAGATGTTGATATGCATGCCGTGGTTGAAATTCACCCTCGCCATGTTGATTTCAGGCCAGACAGCTTGCTCCGTGAGTCCCAGGGAGTAGTTGCCCGCCTTGTCGAATGACGTGTCCTTCACGCCACGGAAGTCCTTGATACGCGGGATCGCCAGATTGATCAGGCGGTCCAGGAAGTGCCACATTCGCGCCTGACGCAGCGTCACCATCATTGCCGATGGCGCACCCTCTCGAACCTTGAAGTTCGAAACCGACTTGCGGGCGATCACCGTAATCGGTCGCTGCCCGGAGATGGCCTGAAGCGTGTCGTAAACCGTGTCGCGAATCTCCGGCTTGAGCTTCTGATTCTCCAGGAATCGCCCGACGCCGCAGTTGATGACGACCTTCTCGATCTTCGGCAACTGATGTGAGTTCGAAAGACCGAACTCCGCAAGCATCTTCGACGACACCGTATCGGTGTACATCGCCTTGAGTCTCGGATTGTTTGTCTGTGCAGCCGTCATCGTTCATCGCCCTTTCAGGACTTCGGACCTCGAAGTGTGTGCAGTTCCTTGCCGTTGCGTACTGCAACACGAACCTTGGATCCATCCTTCTTTGTTTCAAACCGGACGCGACTGGGCTTCCCGTCCACGACCGGACTCACGTTGCTCATGTGGATAGCCATTTCACTTCGCACAATTCCGCCCTGCGGATTCTGCTGCGTTGGCTTCATGTGTTTGGCGCGGATATTGACGCCCTGCACAACCACTCGGTTCTTGTCTGTGAGAATGCGAAGCACCTCACCGACCGTCCCCTTGTCATTGCCTGAGGTCACGATGACCTGATCACCCTTCTTGATGTGGCGTGGCATATCAGATGACCTCCGAAGCAAGTGAAACAATCTTCATGTAGTTCTTCTCACGCAGCTCGCGGGCCACAGCACCAAAGATGCGGGTCCCCTGCGGGTTGCCTTCTGCATTCAGTACGACGCAGGCGTTCGAATCGAACCGGACGTACGAGCCGTCATTACGACGCGTGGGATACTTTGTGCGGACGATGACTGCCTTCACGATGTCCCCGGGCCGGACTGCTGAGTTCGGCATGGACTTCTTGACAGAGCAGACGATCGTGTCGCCAATGCCGGCCGAGCGACGAGAGTGACGGCCGCGTGCGGTCGAACCACCAAGCACGCCAACCACGCTCACCACTCGGGCGCCGCTGTTGTCCGCGACTTCAAGTCTAGATTCCTTCTGGATCATTGCGGTGGCTCCATCGCCGCCAGCTGAATCAGCCGACGGTCTCCTGCGATTCCGAGGATGCGATCACTCGGGTCAGTACCCAGGACTTCGTCTTCGACAGAGGACGGCATTCGGCGATCTCGACTCGATCACCACTGCGGGCCTCATTGTGCTCATCGTGCACATGCAGCATCGTCCGACGGCGAACGTACTTGCCGTACTTCTTATGCTTGACGAGATCGTTGATGACGACCTTGCACGACTTGTCGCGCTTGTCCGATTCGACCAACCCCGTGCGGCGAGGCGCGGTGTCGGAAACCTTGATGTCCTTCAAATGACTCACGTTCGTCTCCAGTCGCGGGGCACGCCTCAGCGTGCGCCAGTTCGTGCGTTCTGCTCCGTCAACAGACGGGCGATGTCCTTCTTGACCGCGCCGAACTGGGCGGTGTTCTGAATCTTTTCAGTGACCTGCTGCGATCGCAGATCAAAGAGCTTCCGTTTCAGCGACTTGACTTCGATCCCGAGATCTTCATCGCTCATCTTGCGTATTTCAGTTGGTGTCATG
>JAQWRC010000321.1 GCA_029243925.1 Phycisphaerales bacterium | reverse complement strand
TGTCTGATCGCCAACAACAGTGGTGGTGAGGGTGGTGGTATTGAGGTCAATGCAAGTCAGCTGAACCTCTCCGGCTGTAGCCTGATCGGTAATACTTCAAGCTACAACGGAGGTGGCATCTTCGCCTACACAGGTACGCAGCTCTACATGGAGAACTGCTATGTCGCGGACAATACGGCCAATGACGGTTCTGGCGGTGGTGGTGGGCTGCTTATCGGGAACCTGACCATCGCAACGCTGGTCAATTGCTACTTTGAGAACAATACGGCGGCCAATGAAGGTGGTGGTGCGATCTGGGCCGGTTCGGATCTTCATCTCGTGGGTTGCCAGATCCGCAACAACACGGCTTCTTCGGCAGGCGGAGGCATCGAACTCGTGGGTGATCATGAAGTCACCATGCAGTCGACGCGCGTCTGCGGAAACACTCCTGATCAGATCAAGTTCCATGAAGGAAGTACGGGTTGGATTGATCTTGGTGGCAACTCCATCGAGGAATCCTGCCATGATCCATCCCTCATCACGGTCAATGCCGACGGGAGCGGTGATTATCCATCGATCCAGGCGGCCATCGATGCGGCCAAGTATGGCGATGTGATTGAGCTTTCCGCCGGAATCTTCTACGAGTCAGGCCTCAATACGCTTGGCAAGACGATTTCGATCAGTGGTGTCGGAGGTCCAGAAGGTCCTCAGACCACGGTCGATGCCGAGGGTGCCATCGACAACGTGTTCATGATCGAATCCAATGAAGGCCCTCAGACCGTCATCCAGAATCTCGTCATTCGTGGTGGTCAGGCCGGCAATGGTTCCGGCATGTTCCTCAACAACAGCAGTCCGACCATCATGATGTGCCTCTTTGAGGACAACGCGGCTACGCTGCATGATGGTGGTGCGGTCGTGGCCCAGAACAGTGGGGCTCGGTTCTTCGGCTGTGCGTTCCGCAACAACACGGCCAACCGGCATGGCGGCGCGATCTGGTGTTCAGGTCCATCGATTCCCTCCTTCGAAGCCTGCTTCATCTTCGAGAATGAAGCACAGGCCAGTGGTGGTGGCCTGTATGTCGATGGCGGCACGTTGGTCATGACCGATTGCAACATTGATGTGAACATCTGTGGCGAAGAAGGTGGCGGGGTGAAGTTCAGCAATGGCGAGTCGAGTTTCATCAGATGCTATTTCGACGGCAATCTGGCCGGCACTGGTGGTGGCGGAATGACCGTGTTCGGCTCGACGACCACGATTGTTGATTCCGAGTTTGCCGTCAATGTCGCTCCTCCGGGGCTGGCCGGTGGCATCTATGGTCATGAGTCCATGGTGTTCATGTCCGGTTGCGAAGTTCGTTCGAACGACGGTGGTGGAATCAACAGTTGGGCGGCGACGGAGTTCTCTCTCTCCGATACGCTGGTCTGTGGCAATACGAGCTATCAGATCCAGGGGGTCTGGAATGATGAGGGTGGCAATGAAATTTCCGATGAATGCGTCTTGCTCGAGGATCTCGATCAGGATGGCGTCTGGGATTTCGAGGACAACTGCGATATCTACAACCCGGATCAGGCCGACTGCAATGACAATGGTGTCGGCGATGTCTGTGACCTGGCCTACGGCACCTCACAGGACTGCAATGCCAACGGGCTTCCGGATGAGTGCGAAGAGTTGCCTGACTGCAATGGAGACGGCGTTTCCGATGCGTGTGAAATCGCTGCTGGTGCGCCCGACGTGAACCCTGCTGATGGTGTCCCGGATGCCTGTCAGGGTCTACCTTCGGGTGCCTGCTGCATCGGTTCGACCTGTGTGCCGACGACCTTGAGTGGGTGTGCGGCTGCGCTGGGTACCTACTTTGGTGATGGCAGCAGTTGTGCGGAGGCGCCCTGTCCCGAAAGCTGTCCAGGTGACATCAACGGCGACGGCCAGATCGGCATCGTCGACCTGCTGACGATCATCGATGGCTGGGG
>JAQWRC010000011.1 GCA_029243925.1 Phycisphaerales bacterium | reverse complement strand
AAGAATCGGCAATGGAGGCATTACGAAACTCCGTAGTATGACTGGGGCATGGCTGGCACCTTCATCGGCTTGGCCATACCTGAATGAGCAAAGACAAGTTGAAGGCTTCGAACATGATCTTCCGCAAATCCCGCTTCACAGTAGGCGAGATAATACTGCCACATCCGGATGAACTGCTCGTCATATCCCATCTGCGCAACGTCATCACACGCTGCCGTAAAGGCCTGATGCCAGACACGCAGGGTATTGGCGTAATGCTGGTTCATCTCGTCCAGATCGATCAACTCGAGCCCGGCTCTGTTCGCTGCGTGTTCCATTGCAGACAACGCAGGACAACATGATCCAGGGAAGACCACTTCACGAATAAAGTCATGAGTCCTCAGATATCGTTGGTAACGGTCATCTGGCATGGAAATCGTCTGCAGCACAATCCGTCCTCCAGGCTTGACCAGCGATGCACAGGCGGAGAAATACTCCTCAAGATAGGCATGCCCGACCGCCTCGATCATTTCGATTGAAACAAGGTGATCGTAGGTTCCAGACAACTCACGGTAATCCTGCTGGAGAAGCGAAATTCGTTCTCCCAGATGCTTGGAAGCGATGCGCTCACGTGCAGTACTGAACTGATCGTTGGAGATCGTCGTGGTGGTCACCTGGCACCCGATCATTTCGGCGGCCCGAATGGCCAGTGAACCCCATCCACTGCCGATTTCAAGGAGGTGCCCATCCTCCGCAACTCCCGTCTTGGCCAGCAGGCGATCCAGCTTGAATCGACTTGCTGCCGCCATGTCACTGTCGGCATGCTCGAAGATTCCCGCAGAGTACGTCAACGTCTCGTCAAGAAATGCCTCGAAGAATGGAGTGCCAAGGTCGTAGTGCGCATGAATGTTGCGAAGGCTGCCCTGAACGGTATTCCGGTTGAGAAACTGACGAATGCGATCAAGAGGCCTACGCAGCTGAGTCAACCGCCCGCCAAGTTGATCGGCCGTCGGCAGATTTTGAACAAACAGGCGAAGTACGGAGGTCAAATCCGGACTGTCCCACCACCCTTGAATCCACCCATCCGATGCGCCCATCGCGCCGGCACAGGCAACGGCTCGCCAGAATCGATCATCCCGCACTTCGATGATGACTGGTTCGCCTACAGCATCGCCATATTCATGCACCCTGCCATCGACATGCACACGGAGCGATCCATGGCGCAATCGACGCAGCAGTTGGTCAACGGCAACCCGTGAAGCACGGTTGCCGATCAAATGTGACCACGAACGACGCTCATGACGCGAAGGAACAATCAGGCCGGAGCTCATGCCATGGGCTCCTTTGTGACTTTGCTTGGATGAGCATGAAACGGGACTCGCTTTCGCCACAGTCTGAATGCCTGCCAATAGATCCCCCACGCCACCTTGAGCGTCATCAGCGGATGCCGAACAAGCATCGATCGCAGTACGCGGGAAGTGATTGATCGGCGTTCAAGGCCCAATGATGCATCGAAGACGATCGCTTCATCCTGACGACTCACCATATGCACGGTGACGTACTCACCCGGCTCCTCAAACCGCCAGGCATAGGCCTGATTCATCGGCATGAACGGCGACACATGGAACTCCTTGTCGAAATCAAATTGCCATGGTGCATCCTGCCCACGTACATCGAATACATAGCAGTGCCGTTCTCCCCATGGCGTGTTGTGCACCTCGGCCACGATTGCTTCGACAGATGCACCGTCCTCCGACCAGCACCAGTAGAAGGAGACGGGATTCATCACGTATCCCCAGTAGCGAAGATGCGTCAACAGACGAATTGGTCCTTGAGGTCGGAATCCATGGCGTTCGTAGACGAGATCACGCGTCGCTTCTTCAAGCGTCTGATCTGGATCTCCATGGTGATCACGTCGTCTGAACCAGGCTGGAGCCATCCTTCGAGTGGACCAGAGCCAACTGGATTGGAAGATGTCATCGAGTTCACTGAGATCCAGATACACCATGAACATGGTGTATTGAAATCGAGATTGCTGCGGCCGATGACGTCGGTGTCGCACCCGCCCTTCGTAGATCGCACTGTGATGGCTCGAGGGACTGCTCATGTTGCACCTTGACCTGAGCACAGTGTGTCAGCCACTCGTTTTCCACTTGCAAAACCATCTTCATGGAAGCCCCAACCCCAGTAGGCTCCACAGTAGGACAGTCCATCTCGATCAATGAGCGCCGCATGCCGCTGCTGCGCATCATATGCCCCCCCCGCGTATGCGGGATGCCGCATGACATGACGCTGCAGTATTGCATCGGGACGAATTCGATCCGTGCCGTTGAGCGTGACAAGCACTGGCTGTGAGCTGCAAAGCCCCTGCAGTCGTCGCAGGTCATAGGTAATGATGGAGGAGCTGCTGCCCTCGTCCAACAGATAATTCCACGACGCTCGAGCACGATCACGCCTTGGAAGCAGCGATTCATCACGATGCAGTACGACATCGTTGGCCGTGTATGGAAATTGCGAGAGCAACTGCATTTCGGTTTCATCTGCACCCTCAACAAGTTCGATCGCCTGATCGGCATGACACGCAAGGACGACATGATCAAAGTGCATGGAATCGCAATCGACACATTGCACCTTGGCACCGCCGGATTCACGCGTTACGGATTCAACCGTGCGATCGCACTGCAGCTTGAACCGCGACTTCGCAATCATCGACTCCACGTAGGTACGCGAACTCCCAGCGACAGTTTTCCAGGCAGGACGTCCACGAAGTTGCAGCATGCGATGATTGGCCATGAATCGAAGAACGAATATGGCTGGGAACTCATCGAATGCTCGAGTCGAGCAGGACCACATGGCGGATCCGATCGGGCGGAGAAACCGCTCACGCACCTCTCTGCCAATCCGTTTCGCTGTGCACCATTCGCCAAACGAACCTTCCACTCCAGATCCATCACTTTCGAGTTGCCTGGCCGCGATCCGATTGAAACGAAGAATTCCACGAAGCATGTTCCAGTGCCTGAGTGAAAATAGCGATCTTCGGCAAGCAAAGAACCCATTCAGCGAGGAGCCTTGATATTCAAGTCGCTCATCACTGCTG
>JAQWRC010000005.1 GCA_029243925.1 Phycisphaerales bacterium | reverse complement strand
CTGCACCCTTGATGCAGATGGTGGCCATGCCGCCGCGGAGCAATCCGCCGTCTTCACAACAGTAGTCCCAGGGAACACTGCAATGATCATCATCTGCCATGAGCTCACATGATTTCAATGACGGATCGGCCACCACGAAGATCGCCTGAGTCTTCACGAATGGTTTGACTCGACCACCCACGCGGGCAAGGAAGACGACGTTGTCGCCGACCTTGGCATTCTTCTTGACCTCAAGCAGATCGCTGACATCAGCGGGTCGCTCGGACATGAAGGTGCTTGCGGGAATGGCTGTTGCTGCAGCAGGTGCTGCTGCTTGTTCCGGTGCTTTACTTTCGCATCCAGCCAGCAGGGCGGCCGTCAGTACGGTACAGGTCATCAGTAATCGCATCATGTTGTCTCCAGTTGGTAGTAACAGTGTAGTTCGTTTCATTCGCCAGCCTTCAATGATTCCGCAATTGGCAGTCGAAGGCAGCGCCACGCGGGCAGGATTGCTCCGATTGCGCCAAGCAGCAGCCCGGTTCCAAGCCCCCACGCCATGACGACCGCATTCATGCGCAGCCCGAAGGCGCCCATTGAAAACTGCACGACAACCTTGTCCAGAAGCCATGTCCCCAGTCCGCAGGCGATCAATGTTCCGATGGATGCGGCGAGCACGGATTCCTGAACAAGACTCAGTGCTATGGCACGCCGCGAATATCCAAGTGTCTGCAATGTGCCGATTTCGCGCACGCGACTTGCGAACGCGGCGTAGGTTGTATTAAGTCCGCCGAGTACGGCGCCGATGGCAATCAGCGCGGCGGTCACCAGCACCATCAGCCCGATCGGCCTGAAGAATGCGGAGAGCTTTGCGTAGTAGTCCGTTTCGGGCATGGCGATCAACTCAAGATCGAGCCGCGATGCGGCAAAGGCTTCCAGATCGGAAAACTCCGCATCGTCCATGGCCACCACAACACACGAGACTGTATCGCGCTGACTGGTTGCCATCAGGTCAGTGAGTGACGTCCACAGTTCGCCTTCAGCAACACCGCCAGCAGCTTCGTGCACACCGACGATTTCATAAGGTTCTTCATCGATTTCGAGCACGGTGCCGATTGCTCCTGCTGGAGGATCAAAGCCCATGCTGCGGGCAATCAATGCGCCAGCAAGGAGTTCGCTGGCTCCAGCGCGAGGTGGGCGACCGGCAACGACGCGCACTTCATCATGCACCAGGAAGGCCGCAGGCTCGATGCCACGGATCACGCTCATGGCGCCATCTCCACCGATCCCTTTGACCGGAATAGCAACATGGGCTTCAGGTGAAACGGCATCGATGCCGGCACGATTGACGAGGCCTGAGAGGCTGGCGGCGACGATGCCGCTGGTACGCATCGGTACTTCACTGCGTTCGATGCTTTCCTCGGAGCCGCTGCCCATGAGGATGACATTGGCTTCGCGGCCACTGGTCACGAATGCAGCTTGCATACCGTTGACGAATCCAGTGGCGGTTAGCACAAGCAGCACGACCAGTGCGCTGCCACCAACGGTCAGGAGCAGTCGAGCCGGGTTGCGGCCCAGATTGCGTACGGCGTATTCAAAGGGAAGGATGCGCATGGCGGGTCAAACAGCTCCGAAACTGGACGCGATACTGCGTCGGGACAAACGGAGAGCAGGGGCTACGCCGGCAAGGATGCCCAGCGCCAACGCAAGCCCTGTACCGATGATGGCCGTTGATGCACTGGTGGAGATTTCAATACTCGCGCCTTCCATGGTCATGGCAAATCGTCCGTATTGAATCGTGAGCCATGCGCCGAATGCGCCTGCCAATCCACCGAAGAGTCCCAGCAGGGCCCCCTCAACGAGGACCATCCAGCCGATGAGCGGGCCAGTCCAACCGAGCGTCTGCATGATCGCGTGATCACGGATTCGATCACGCATGGCCAGCATGATGGCGTTCGCGATCAAGGCGAAGACGGCAACAAGTGCGCCCCACCCGAGAATGCCGGCGAAGTCGGCAATGCCCACAATGTCACGGGCAGCGCGGCCGATGAACGCTTTTTCAGGTCGAGTTGCCGTAG
>JAQWRC010000406.1 GCA_029243925.1 Phycisphaerales bacterium | reverse complement strand
CTCCATGGCGATCACCTGCGCACCTACGTCATCGATCGAAACATCAACTACACCAACATCTGTACCGCCAAGTGCACCTTCTGCGCCTTTCGACGCGACGGCGATGAAGATGATGCCTACACCCTTGAAGTCGAGCAGATTCTGGACAAGATCCAGGGACTCGTCGACATCGGCGGAACACAGATTCTCATGCAAGGCGGCATGAACCCGGAACTTCCCCTGGACTGGTACGTCGACCTGCTGCACGCCATCGGCGATCGGTTCCCCGACGTGCACGTCCATGCATTCAGCCCACCCGAGTTCATCGAGTTCGTCGACTTCTTCGACCCGCCCGGCAATACGCTGGAAGACAAACTCCGAGGCGTCATGAAGACGCTGGCCGAGGCCGGACTCCATTCCGTACCCGGAGGTGGCGGTGAAATCTTCGCCGACGCCGTGCGCCGGAAGATCGGACTGGGCAAATGCGACGCCGAAGCATGGCTGACCGTCATGCGCGTGGCCCACGAGTTGGGCATGAACACCTCCGCGACGATGATGTTCGGCCACATTGAGGGTGCAGCGGATCGCATCCACCACATGGATCTCGTTCGCCGCTGGCAGGATCGAAGCATCGATGACTTCGCCGGCGACGATGGTGGCCGCTACATGGCATTCATCTCCTGGCCGTTCCAACGTGAGAACACACCGCTGGGCCGATGTCGCGAATGGGGCGACGGCGCTGATGATGAACTCGACGCCCCCTTTCCCGGCGATGTCGTTGCGCGACTCGACGGTACGGGAACCAAAAAGGATCACCCCGAGTTCGGCCGACGCATCCGGATGGCAGGAGCAAGCGACTACCTGCGCACGCAGGCACTGAGCAGGCTCTATCTGGACAACATCTATTCCATCGGTGCCAGTTGGGTGACGATGGGACCCCACATCGGGCAAACCGCGCTCGCCTGGGGAGCCAACGACATGGGCTCCGTCATGATGGAGGAAAATGTCGTCAGCGCAGCGGGCACGACCTACTGCCTGAGTGAACCGCTCATCTGCCATCTCGTGCGAGAGATGGGATTCACACCCGCCCAACGAAACAATTCCTATCAGGTCCTTCGGATTCATGATGATGAAACATCACCTGATCGGAAGATCGACGACTGGTCCACACTGCGGTCCCAGAAACTCCACGTCGAAGCGGAAACCGCATGCGGCAGCGGCCAGCAGGATGAGGCCATCGCCTTGACGATCCAAGGCAACTGAACCACTTCGTGCTCAGGATTAGTTTTCAGGAGCGCCTTCGTGCACGCGACGTCGGAACTCGGCGACCATTGCCGTGGTCACCGGGCCAACACTGCCGTTGCCGATGGGCACATCATCGATTGACGAGACGCCGATGATTTCGGCCGCCGTTCCCGTCAGGAAAATCTCGTCTGCCTGCATCAACTCATCGAGCACATGGTGACGCTCGTCGACCGTGTATCCCAGCGCAGGCGCAACCTCCTCGATCACGTACGCACGAGTGATGCCGTTGAGCATGCCTGCGGAGAGATCCGGAGTTGAAATTGCACCGTCCTTCACAACGAAGATGTTGTCACCAGTGCATTCGGCGACATCGCCATCGATGTTGAGCATGATGGCTTCAAGCACGCCGGCATCGATGGCTTCCACCTTCGCCAGAATATTGTTCAGATAGTTGAGACTCTTGATCTGGGGGTCAAGACAGGCCACCGGGATCCGTGGCCGCTTGGCGACGATCACCGCCATGCCCTCGGTGTACATGGACTCTGGGTACAGCGAAATCGCGTCGGCGATGATGATTGCGGAAGATCGCTCACACTTGAACGGGTGCAACCCCAGCGTGCCGACGCCCCGCGTCAGCACGATGCGAATGTATCCATTGCGCAATCCACTTCGCTCCACGACCTCACGGGTCGCCGCCTCGATCGCGTCCTGATCATAGAACGGCTCGAGACGAATACGCTTCGCGGATGCATAGAGTCGGTCCACATGCGATCGCAGTTTGAAAATCCGACCATCGTAGATCCGAATGCCTTCGAAACACCCATCGCCGTACAACAGGCCGTGATCAAACACGCTGATGGTCGCCTCGCTGCGATCGACGAATCGCCCGTCAATCCAGATCTGCGTGCCCGGTGCCGGTGCGACTGAATCAGACGTCTCGCCAGTCATGGTTGCAATCTGGTTGTCGTCGTCCGGTGTAGTCATGTCCGCTCCGCTGGGGTGTTCGTTGGGCGGAGCCAACGCTCCAGCGCTTCGACCAGGCCGTCGGTCCCCGAGGCCCGCGTCGTTGCATCCGCCAGTTGAACCATGGTAGCGGCCGCACCGGGCAGGGCAACTGAGAACCCGCACCACTC
>JAQWRC010000405.1 GCA_029243925.1 Phycisphaerales bacterium | reverse complement strand
CTCCATGGCTTGTGCACATGCGCAACGAATGACTCGAGAATGAACGGCTGCATCTCCATGCCCAGATAATGCGGGTCAGGATTGCCTTCATTTGGGAGCAGATCAGGCCCGACCAACGTTGGATCGCCTTGCTCTTCCATCAGAACGGGCGGACGCACGGCGCCATATTCCGTCACACCTGTATATGCAGGATCCGAAGGCAGCCCAACCGTGCGCGTTTGCGTAAACAGAGGCGCTTCGGAATCGGGATCGCGGAATGCAAGCATGTTGGCCGCATACGATGCCGCCAACTCACGCGTCCGCGTCAGCTCATCAAGCGTATCTCCGACGCCCGGGTCATCGAAGAGATTGGAACTGCGGCCCGGCGTGACCTCGGAGTTGACAAAGGACGAAAGATCGCCTGAGGTCAGCGCCAAGTACAACGCCATCGGCAATCGCTCCGAGAATGTTCGCGGCCGATACCCCGTAACACTGGTTCCCAATCCCTGCCCAGGAATGAAGCGCTCATGTTCACGCAGGTCGAGTTTCAATCGCATCTGGTCGTAGAACTGCGCCAAGGCGCCACTGCGACGGACATCACCAAAACTGCCAACGCTACCAGGCACGCCAAGCCATGCGTCGTCCAACAGATCAAACCCGCCCGTCGTCGTACCAGGCGATCCTACGATGCCCAACAATCCCACTGGTGGCGAGAGAGGCCTTCCGTGCTGCAGACCTGAAACGGCAAACAGACGATTGCCTCGATTTTCCCACCACAACCACGGCGGCAAGTGTTCATTGCGAGCACCATTGAAGAGTGTCAACTTCCGGCGCGTGTCATGCATCAACTGCCGTGGCGACAACTGGTCGGAAAGTTCACCATTCTCCTCACGAACCGATGCGGATCGCAGCATTTGCCGGAAGTAATATCCGCCATTGAAACTGTCGTGCTGGGCGTTCGTTGAGAGGCTTCGCTCAAATCTGGACAGCAACCAGGGCTGGTTGTTCCCTTCATTCATGCGGAGCTCAAGTTCATCGGACACTGAAAATGGGGTGAACCCCATGGCCGGATCCTGCGGACGAGAACCTGCATGCTGCCAGTAGAACAAGCGATTGATCTGCCGGCGAATGTCTCGATTTGTTCCTATGGCTGGATCGCCATCCCAGTAATCATTGGTATACAACTCGGGGAAGGTCAGATTGTCGCGGATGCCCAAAGCGGAGACGAAGTCGCCAACCCCATTGTCATCACGCCGATCACGAAACTGCCCACGCTCCCAAATGGGATGTGCTTCACCTTCTTGGGACAGACTGGGAACATCTACGGCATCCACGCCCTGCTGGCCGTAGTTCACCAACTCAGACGAGAATACGGGCATGCCAGTGGCAAACTCGGAGTCAAACAAGCCGGTTGAGTGCACCGGCGCATCAAGCAGGCCGACGTTCCACGTTTCGTGGGTCCATGGTCGGCCTCGAACTGCTTCAAGTGTTGAATTCCCTGCCTCTTCCCACCCTGCATATGATTCATCCGGATCCCAGCCTGCATCCTGTCCGACCAACGCAAGATCGGCGGGCGTCCAACCCCGAGTTCTGGTCTGGTAGCGATTGACGTCGTCACTTCGAATGAACTGGGTTGCCGCATTGGCGTTGACGCGGCCGCCGTTGTCCGTCACGGACACACCAACGACCTGCATCGTGCCTTCCGAACCGCTGCCTGGCACATTGAACCAGAACGAATCGGTAAACCCATCGCCATCACTGTCGGTCAGTACGCGACCGATATGCCATCGCGAACTGCCACGAACAAACTCGTCCATCGGCAGTTCATCCGCTTCGTTGCCGCCGATTCCCATCACGCCCGATGAACCATCCGGATTTGAAAGGTCATAGAAGTTCGGAGGAATCAGATTGGGATTGCAATCTTGGTTCCCAGCGATGTATTCATGCATCTGCTGCTGGGCGTAGGCGTATCCCGCGTAGTCAAACCAACGCACCCAGCGACTCCAGAAGTCCGCAGGACTCTCGAAGATTCCACCGCCATGTGGCGTTTGCATGTTCACAGAAAGCGGCTGCGGGTTGTAGGGCAGCCACTGCTCAACGGGCACATGATGATCACGAAGCAGACCACCAAAGTAGAACTCCTCATCAGGAGCTTCAACTGCGGAAGCAAGCGGATTGTCAACAATCTCGGACTCATCAAGCGAATCGTGAGGCCGTGACCACACCCCGGTAACGTCCGCGATGTCACGACAGATTCGCCAATCATTGCCGGAGTGGGCAGGGTTGGACAGATGCCCGTAATGCGAGAACGTATCGACATTCGATTCAAAGCTGAGACCCATCGAGGCCGGCAGGTACGCACTCGCAATTCGAAGCGGCTCAAGATCTCGAAGCCAACGCGTGTCGCTGGTTCCCGGCTGCCCTGGGGGGTTGATCCCCGCCGTAAACGTAACTGCAGATCCGGGGCCCGCGCCCAGCACATCCAACTCGCTGTATCCATGCCAGGGGGCGTAGTAATCAGGCCAGTTTGTCCGAGCCACGGTCTCATAGGGCGCGTAGTTCCAACTGAAATTCCGATCAACCTCATAGCGACCCTGGGGCTTGCCCGCCTCCTGCTGGTACTCGCGAGCATTGGCAGGCAAACGACGATCTTCCATAAATCGAATTGACGTGTTCTGAGTACTGCCGCCTGGGCTCAGCACGGCTGCCGCGAGATTGATCGTTCCGAAATTCGTGAACTGATTGCTCGTGTCGATCTCACGCACGAACAGCGACTGAGTGACTTCACGCGCCAGATCATCGGCCAGCACTTCGGCAGCTGCACTGGTGTTCACGCTGCGCTGCTGAGCGGCCGCAGTCCGGCGAATCCCCTGCG
>JAQWRC010000404.1 GCA_029243925.1 Phycisphaerales bacterium | reverse complement strand
GATCAAACTCTTCAATTGAATGATTGTCGCCACCTGACGGTGACGGAATCTTCCGAAGAAGAAATTTGCCTTGGCATTCGACCGGGTCGAAACCCGGCCGTAATGGTCTTCATCAAGTTCAGTACTTGATGCCAGGGTGTCGGCTAAGGCACCCTGGATTTATATGAACATCACTAACCCGTCGCCCCCAAGGGGACGACACGAGTTTTGTTCACTGAATCAACAAGATTCTAGGTTCACGAGAGGATGTTCGTGATGCGACCGCTGTGAAACAAATCGCACCACTTGGGATCCTTCATCCGACGCCCTCGTGAGGCGGCGGATGTTGGTCACACCCTCGCGGCTTACCGTCTGTTCACTTTTCAAAGAGCTCAAGAGCGCGCAGAATGCACGCCTGTCCTGCCCAAAGGGCAAGAGGAGGAAGATACCACCACCTCACGGCCCCGTCAAGGCAACCAGAGCTGCATAAATGCGTTTTTTACGCCCTTCTGGGGGGGGGGGAAGGCTTCTCCCCATCGCTCACCGCCACTACCGCCAGAAATATACGTCCTGGATTCAGTTCACGGAGCCGCCGGGCCGCCACCGCGGCTGTGCTGCCGGTCGTCATGACATCATCTACCAAGATGATCGTAGCCCCTTCGTATTGCCGCCAATCAGGCTTTTTCAAGGAGGATCGACGAAACTGAACTCGATGGTGTGCCATTCGACTGCGAGCAGATCGAGTGGATCGTGCCTGAGGCACCCCAGATTTCATTGCAAGAAGCGAATGGACCGGCAGGGACAATCCAACGCCCATCGAAGATGCCAGCAGTGCAGCATGGTCAAGTCCCCGCGACCATCGACGGAGCAGCGGCATCGGCATAGGAACAATGAATGCAGGCCTCTGCACCCATCCAATCACTGGGCGCATTCGCATTGCCAAAAGCGACCCCAGCGGCTCCGCCACCTCCCACCACGCGGCGTACTTCAACCCAAGCACGAGTTCCCGCAATTCACCTTCCCAAACTCCAAGCCGGACGACACCGTCGAACGGGGCCGGCTCACATCTGCACCGGGCGCACCCACTGTCATCACTCTGTGTCGCATTTACAGCATCGGGCACACTTGCACCGCATCGAAGACACCAACATGCCGATGGATCAATCAGGATTGGCTCGGCACTCAGCGGGGCCCGGGACCAGCCAATCCAATCTCCAAGCAATGCATCCATGCTGCGTTTGGCACTCAGCCGATATCGTGACCATGCAAACATAAAGCTATTCTGACAGTGAAGGACAGTCCCAAGGCAGGTATTGCCCTTTTGGCACGTCCACTGGAGCATGAACGAATGGGAACGACAATCGGCACGCTCCAAGAGTGGCAATCCATCCTCAGCGAACCCTACAGTCCGCTGCTTGATGCCGCCGCTGATGCACGCCCTGGTGATCTCCAGGCAATCTCCAAATTGCGCAAACACTGGCCCGCGGCTCAGGTCGCCATCGCGGTCGAGATCCAGGACGCTCGACGCCGATCGCACGGTAAGTTCCCACATCACCCGCAGCTGATTGCAGACGTAGCCGGAGTCCAACAAGCTACCCCATGGTCGATCGCCACCGCCAAAGCGCAACGATTCGATGCTGACATGCATGTGCTTGATGGGTGTTGTGGAATCGGTGGAGATGCGATGGCTCTTGCGTCGCGTGGCGCCGTTACAGCCATCGATTGCAACCCCGTTCGATGCTGGATGGCCCAAACCAATGCCGGATGTGCAGGGCAGGCCGTTGCACTTGAAGACGCTCGTGTTGATTTCGATGCCTTTCACATCGATCCATCACGACGCGACCCTGGCTCAGGCCGCCGACTGCAGGATCCGGAACAGTGGCTGCCCGCTCTCTCTAGTCTTGAACCGATACGCCATGCCACGCCCAATGGAGTCATCAAACTCGGCCCGGGAATCGACCTCCAGTCCCTGCCCATGCAGTGCACAGACGAGGTTGAGTTCTGCAGTCTTCATGGCGCACTGTCCCAAGCCCACCTGTGGTGTGGGAAACTTGCAACCGCACCAGGGCTGGTTCGCGCCACTCGGTATCCCGATGGCGAATCGATCGCTGGAGAACCAGCGCCACCACCTGCGGGCAGCGACAGTCGATTTGGTCAGTGGCTTGCCGAAGCAGATCCTGCATTGGAGCGAGCACGACTGCATGGTGCCCATGGCGACCAATGGAGCATGTCCGAGCCATGCCCCGGCCTGGGACTGCTGACAGGACACGAGTGCCCCGATACACCATGGTTCACAATGTTCGAGGTTTTGGAGCAGATGCCCTGGCGCCCCAGTCGCGTGCAGCAGGCAATTCGTTCATGCAACGCTGGCATCGTTGAAGTCAAGACCCGGGACAATGTCGTGGATCCTGATCCACTGCAGCGCCGATTTTCCGGAACAGGTGATCGGGCAATCACGCTGTTCGTATTGCGATGCCAACGATCAGAGATCGCACTGATCACCCAGCGCGTTCATCCGCCTGCACAGTCTGCTGGCTGATCCTGCCAACGGGCGAATCTTCGACACATGTGACACCAAGAAGCTGGTTCATGGCCAACTCCGCCACGGCTTCGAGACTCTGCGCTTTCGGATCACGCATCAGTCCGTGCAACTCAAGCGGCCGAAGATCGAGGTCGCAGGCACATTCAACAAACAATACCGTTGACATGATCTGCGTCGACGTTGCCCCGCCACCCCGTTCTTCTCGGTGCAACTGAGCTGCTTCAAGATGCTCTTTGATGCGCTCTGCCAATCGATGCCGCTGGCTGGGCGTGCAGTGATTCAACCACTGAAGAATAAGATTTCCATGCTGCATTTCTGTGCTCACATTCGCCGAACCTCAGGGGCCCTCCTGGCCCCATCGTGTGCCTCCAGACCGTACCCCTGCGGCGATCAGGGGTACCAAGGTGCGCCTCCGATGTGGCTGACGACGTCATGTGATGCCGCCAGCCCCCGTCCATGGGTCAGAGACTGCAAAGACAACACCATGGAACCCGCTTTATTTCGCAAACAAAGCTAGTTTTGGCGCATTTTGCCTTCATCTAAAAAAACGTGGGAAAGCTGAAAGAGATGAGCCCTCAGTTGATCTTCTCATTGGTCCGACCCACCGGTCCAGGGACGAGAGGATTGCAATGCAACGCATACACAACACCGAAACCTCAACGACCAGCCGTCCCTTCTGGCTCCCCCCCATCCCCAAGGCGGGTGCCCAGTCATCGGTGGCACATCATGCCACGGCAGGAAGCAATGCGGACCGCAGAGTGACCGACATCACGAAGCGGCACTCCACCATCGGATCCATTGTGCCTCTGCACTGAACACACGAGCAAAGCGAGAAGAATACGTGTCATCCCCAAAGCACATGCAGCAGATCATGAATCTCTTCGAGCAGCGCTACGAAGCGTTGTACTGCTATATCCGTCGATTCACGAACCCAACGGAAACCGAAGATCTTTGCCAGCAGGTATTTCTCAAACTTGCTGATGAACCGAACATCACAGCACTCGGAAGCGATGGCATCTTTCGCATCGCCCGCACGCTGCTTCAATCGCGCTACCAGCCGCTGCTTCGAATACAGAAAGTACTTCGAGCCATCCAGGATGGCTCACGCTGGAATACGGCACAACTTCAAAATACGAATCAACACCCGCAGCCAATGACGACGCGTCGACTGCGGAAACTTGAGCGGGCGATCAAGCAGTTGCCCGTTGATCAGCGTCAATCCATCCGACTTGTCATTGTGGATGGACTGACCATCGAAGAAGCGTCGTGCAAGATGGGAGTCGCCTCGAGCTTGGTGGAGGCGTGGGCCTCCTCGGGACTCGAACGACTCAATGAACAACGGATCTTTAATCATGTTGAACACGCCCACTAACAACACGGCCATGATGGATGAAGCTGAACGCAGCAAAGAACGCGTCCGGCAACTGCTTTCGATTCAAATCGAAGCTCAACTGGCCATGAATGAAGGCGTCGATGATGCGGACAAAACGTGGACCGACCATTCGTACCACGGCGAGTTCGAAGCCATCGGCAACTGAATTCGGATACGAACACTGTGCTTCGAGCAGGACCACGGCCGTCCCCATCGAAGTCACACCCAGCGACCGTTCCATTGGACAGGTCGCGCCGTGATCCACGATCGATCACGAACGAACGTGACGGCCACATACACATTCACACTGAAGACTTGAACCGCGATCAGCGCTCCGCTGCCATGCGTCGGAGTACCGTGTGCAGAATCCCGCCGTTCTTGAGGTACTCGATTTCCACTGGAGTATCCGCTCGGCACACGGTCTGAAACTCCACCACTGCACCATCCGCAGATGTCGCTTTCACATGCACCGATTGGCGAGGAGCCAACGTGTCATCGAGTGCGATTTCGAATCGCTCCGTACCATCCAGCCCAAGGCTCGATGCACTGACACCATCCTCGAACTGCAACGGCACGACGCCCATGCCCACGAGGTTGCTGCGATGGATCCGCTCGTAGCTTTCCGCGATGACTGCCTTCACGCCGAGCAGAAACGTACCTTTGGCGGCCCAGTCACGAGAAGAACCCATGCCGTAGTCCTTGCCCGCAAGCACAATCAATGGAATGCCTGCTTCGCGATAGTTTGTGCTTGCCTCGAAGATCGACTTGACGGCGCCATCTGTGAAATCAGTCGTCCATCCACCCTCCGTGCCCGGCGCAAGCTGATTGCGGACTCGAATGTTTCCAAACGTGCCGCGGGTCATGACCAGATCATTGCCGCGGCGGGAACCGAAACTGTTGAACATGCTCACTGGGACGCCATGCTCCTGGAGCCATGTCCCTGCTGGCGAATCGGCGCCGATGGCGCCGGCGGGCGAAATATGATCGGTCGTCACGGAGTCGCCGAACATGCAGAGCACACGCCCCCCCTCGACGGGCGTGATGCCCGGAAGTTGTTCGGTCATCCCGGTAAAGAAGGGTGGGCGATGGATGTAGGTACTTTCATCCGACCAGCCGAAGACTTCCCCGCCACTGGTCTCGATGGCTCGCCACTCTTCAGATCCGGTATAGACGTCGGCATACTGCTCGACAAACTGGTCACGGCCCAGGCTTCCCTGGACGGCGGACTCGATCTCTTCCTGAGTCGGCCAGATATCAGACAAGTAGACCTCATTGCCGTCGCTGCCGATCCCCAGTGGCTCGGATGCGAGGTTCATATCTACGGATCCGGCCAACGCGTAGGCCACAACCAGCGGTGGCGACGCAAGATAATTGGCCCGGACATCAGGGCTGATTCGACCCTCGAAGTTCCGATTGCCGCTGAGCACTGAGGTCGCCACGAGATCATTGCCTTGAATGGCATCGTGAATGGGATCCGGCAGTGGTCCGGAGTTGCCGATGCACGTCGTGCATCCATACCCCACCACATAGAACCCCATTGCTTCAAGATCATCGAGCAATCCACTTCGCTCGAGGTACTCCGTCACCACCTTCGAACCGGGAGCCAACGACGTCTTGACCCATGGCTTGCGATTCAAACCAAGCGCACGCGCCTTTCGTGCCAACAAACCCGCCGCCATCATGACTTCGGGGTTGCTCGTGTTCGTGCAACTGGTGATGGCGGCGATGACGACATCACCATCATCAAGTTCGAACGTCGTGTCGTCATACTCGACCACAGCCGAAGCGCCAGCTGGACGGTTCGGTGACAGCGTCGCCTTCATGTCATGCGCCCACTGTGACTTCATGTCGGAAAGTACGATTCGATCCTGAGGCCGCTTGGGACCAGCCAAGGCGGGTTCAATGGTGGACAGGTCGAGTTCCATCTGCGAGGTGTAGACCACGTCCGCATCGGGATCATGCCAGAGTCCCTGTGCCTTGGTGTACTGCTCGACGGTGTCGATCAACGCCTCATCGCGACCGGTCAGGCGCATGTACGCCAACGTCTGCTCATCAACCGGGAAATACCCCATGGTCGCCCCGTAT
>JAQWRC010000402.1 GCA_029243925.1 Phycisphaerales bacterium | reverse complement strand
GACGAGGACCTTGTTGCACTGTTCAAGCATGTCACGACATGCAGGCAGTTCGACGAGATCGCATTCAAGCTTCAACGCAGTGGCCGCATGGGAACCTACCCGGAGAATCGCGGGCAGGAAGTGACCTCGCTGGGCGCCGCGTATGCATTGCGCAGGACCGATTGGCTCGTCCCCTGCTACAGGGAAAATGCCGGCCTCTTCTGGCATGGCCTCCCCATGGAGTACATCCTCCTGCACTGGATGGGTGACGAACGCGGAAACCAGATCCCCGACGACGTCAAGGTAACCCCGCTGGCCATTCCAATCGGCACGCAGATGCTTCACGCCGCCGGCCTCGCCTGGTCCCACAAGTACCGAGGTGAAGATTCGGTGGCATGCACCTTCTTCGGTGACGGTGCGACAAGCGAAGGCGACTTCCACGAGGCGATGAACTTCGCAGCAAATCTCGATCTGCCCGTCATCTTCTTCTGCCAGAACAACTCGTGGGCCATTTCCGTGCCGACGAAAATACAGTGCTCCGCACCGACTCTTGCCCAGCGTGGGCTGGCCTACGGTATGGACTGCATTCAGGTCGACGGGAATGACATCTTTGCCGTCGTCAAGGCGGTTCGGGATGCGGCGACACGGGCACGAACCTCGAACCGGCCGACATTCATCGAAGCGATCACCTATCGACTCGGCGATCACACCACGGCTGACGATGCTCGACGCTACCGCGATGAGGAAGAGCTGGAAATGTGGAAACTGCGTGACCCGCTCATTCGAATGAGAAACTACCTCGACGCTCGCGGCCTCTGGGACGATACGAAGCACGCAGCGCTTCTTGAGGAAGCGGAGGTGTTCGTCGCGGAAGTCGTCAAGAAGGCTGAAGGCATCGAGCCATTGCCACCGACGGCGATGTTTGAACACATGTTCAAGACGATGACTCCAAATCTAACCACCCAGGCCAACACCATGCGAACAACCAGCATGGGGCGCCATCCAGAAACAACCGCAGACCACGCAGGAACCTGAAGTCCGGAGTAGTTACGAACCATGGCGAATCTCACCCTAGTTCAAGCCATCAATCTCGCTCTCATCCAGGAGATGGAGCGGGATGATCGTGTGCTTATCCTCGGAGAGGACGTTGGCATCAACGGCGGCGTCTTCCGGGTCACGGAGGGACTGCACAAGCGATTCGGTGGAGATCGCGTGGTCGACTCTCCCCTTTCTGAATCCGGCATCATGGGAACGTCTGTCGGCCTGGCGATGGGCGGGCTCCGCCCCGTCCCGGAAATTCAGTTCGAAGGATTTCTTGGCCCTGCATACGATCAACTGTGCACACACGCAGCCAGAATGCGGACACGAACCCGCGGCGCCTATACGGTTCCAATGACTGTCCGTGTTCCCATCGGGGGCGGTATTCACGCTCCCGAGCTCCACAGCGACAGTCCAGAAGCGATCTACACCCATACTCCTGGCCTGAAGGTCGTCATGCCAAGTTCCCCCTACGACGCCAAAGGCCTCTTGATCAGTGCGATTCGAGATCCGGACCCCGTCATCTTCTTCGAACCCAAACGAATCTATCGGGCCTTCCGTGAGGAGGTTCCTGAGGATGAGTACACCGTGCCCATCGGCAAAGCTCGTGTCGTTCGAGAAGGAAGCGAACTGACCATGATTTCATGGGGCGCGTCCGTCGTGCAATGCATGAATGCCATCGAGTCCTCCGGAAGGGACATTGAACTCATCGACCTGCGGACCATCCAGCCATTCGACATGGAAACCGTCTCCAACAGCGTCCGCAACACCGGACGTGCCGTCATCGTGCATGAAGCACCGATGACCTGCGGACTGGGCAGTGAAATCGCCACGAGGATCATGGAAGAATGCTTCCTGCATCTGGAAGCACCTGTGCAGCGGGTCACCGGATTCGACTGCATCATGCCCTACTACAAACTTGAACTGGATTACCTGCCCGATGCCGAACGGATCGAGCAGGCGATCGCTGACGTCACCTCCTACTGAACACCACATACGCACCATGGCCACGAAGCAACCAGCAGATCAGTCCCACTTCATACTCCCCGACCTCGGTGAAGGTGTTCACGAGGCCGAGATCGTGCGCTGGCGCGTCACTCCCGGCGAGACGGTCAAGGAGCACCAGACGCTTGCCGAGATGGAAACCGACAAGGCGCTTGTCGAGGTGCCCAGCCCGTGGCCTGGAACGGTCAAGGAACTGCATGGCAGCGAAGGCGACATCGTGAACGTCGGCAATACCCTCGTCACCTACGACATTGGCGCAACTGGCGGGAGCGACGAGGAGCCGGTCGGTGGTGATGTGGTTGAACCTGAAAAAGAAGATGCCGGAACAGTCGTCGGCAGTGTCGATTCCACCCTGTCCGTGCCTACCTCCTTTGCCCGGCGAGTCGAAGCCCCCATTGCCGATGCGGGCGGAAAATCGATGGCCACACCAGCCGTTCGACGCATTGCCCGGGAACTTGACATCGACATCAACGCGATTCAGGGCACCGGCCGTGGAGGTCGAGTCACCGCCAGCGATGTGCACGCCCAGTCCAGCGGGACTCCGGCTGCACCCATCGCACCGGTGCTGAAAGCCGCCCAACACGCTGAACCTCCGGCATCCAATATGCCGCTGGCCACTCCCGTCGCGCTCCCTCTGGAAGGCGTCGCTGAACGCATTCCGTTCAAGGGTGTGCGACGCAAGATTGCCCAGGCTCTCCATCACTCCGTGCAGACAACCGTGCACTTCACGGTTGTCGACGAGGCCGATGTGACGGAACTCGAAAAGAAGCGTGCAGGACTCGAACAGTTGTTGGGGCGCCGCCTCAGCTTGCTGCCCTTCGTCCTTACAGCGGTCTCGAAGGCACTGCGAAAACATCCGATGCTCAATGCGAACGTCGATGACTTCGTGGAAGAGATACACCTCAAGAGTCATGTCCACCTTGGCTGTGCCGTTGATACCGAGCATGGGTTGATGGTGCCTGTCATCCAGGATGCGGATACGTTGTCCGTCGTGCAACTGGCCGATGCCGTGACCGAGCTTGCCTCCGGATGTCGCGATCGGAGCATTGATCGGGAACGATTGACCGGCGGCACCTTCACGATCTCGAATGTCGGCTCCGCTGGCGGCGCATTTGCGACGCCGATCATCAACTACCCGGAAGTTGCGATCATGGCCGTTGGCAGAAGCCGCGAGCGTGTGTTGACTCGCGATGGCGTGTTCTACGCCGGATCGGTGCTGCCCCTGAGTCTTAGCTGCGACCACCGCGTTGTCGATGGAGCCGAGGGTGCCCGCTTCCTCAATACGGTCACGCATCTGCTTCAGGATCCGACCACGCTCCTGCCGCAACTGTGACGCATACTGACCACTGGTCCTGGGCCCTGCTTCGGGCGGGCGCATTCCGCCTTGACGGTGGAAGCATGTTCGGAATCGTTCCCAAGGCGCTGTGGTCGAAAGCCGTTGAGCCCGACTCCCGCAACCGGATCCCCCTCCAGACGAACTGCCTGCTGCTTGAACGCGGCGAACAACGTGTCTTGATCGAAACGGGAAGCGGAAACAAGTGGTCGAAGAAGCAGCGTGACATCTATTGCATGGAGGAACGGTGCATTCAGGACGCACTTGCAGAAATCGACGTCGATCCACGTTCGATCGATCACGTCATCCTCACCCATCTGCACTTTGACCACGCTGGAGGACTGACACACTGTGATGTCGAAGGTGAACCTGTCAGCACCTTCACCAATGCGCGAATACATGTGCAGCGGCGGGAGTGGGACGACGCCCTGAGCAATCGAAGCACGATGCGTGGAACGTATTTGCAAACACATCTCGAGCCGGTCAGCAAACAGATCGAGTGCCATGAGGGTGAAGTCGAGGTGCTCCCGGGGATCGCCGTGCTCCCGATGCCCGGACACACCTGGGGCCAGCAGGCCATTCGATTCACAGATGAACTCGGCACCGTCTGCTTCCCCGGCGATGTCATGCCGACCAGAAACCATGAAGGCTTGGCATATTCAATGGGATACGACATGCTGCCCTACACCAACATGGAATCCAAGCGAGACCTACTGGAGCACGCTGTGAACGAACGCTGGCGACTCGTGCTGGGTCACGAACCGGGCGACCCGATCTGGCAGCCTGCGTGTGAAAACAAAGGTTGAATTGATCGACGCCGTCAGCCTGAAGGCCACGTGCTGGGATCATTGATATCGAAATCGTCGATATTGAAGCCATCATCCGAATCGCCCGAGCCACTGGAGCCACTGGAGCTGGAATCGCTGCTGGAGCTCTCCTCGTCGAATTCACTGGGCGGCATGGGAATCGCGCTGACTGTGCCATTGGCATCGAACTCGATGACTTGAAAGATGTCGAATGGAGACAGGATCAGCCCCACGTCCAAATACTCGATGCTGTTTTGGGGATCATCGTCCAAGGCAAGGCCACTTATAATTTCACGAATCATCTGCCAGCCCATCGTTGCATGCGGGTTGTCAGCCTGCCTCAAATACACATTCGAGAATGGAACGTTCAAGTCGGTTGTAAATCCACCGGCAGCAACTGGAGTCCAGTCGGTAATAGCTGCCTGACCTTGATAATCAATAAGCTCGGATTCGCGCAGCAACTGGAAATTCATGAGCCATATGGCTGCTTCACCGTCATCGATGTTGTGCCACAGGATGTCACCGGCCACGCCATTGCCGTCGAAATCACCCAAATCACGTGCAAGCCACCCTTCGCTTGCATGCGCTCTGCTGCCATCTGGCGTCGTGATGTACCTGCTTTCATATGAACCACGGGGGTTGCCTTGGTTCAAAAGCCATATGGCCGGTGCACCGGTGTAATCGTTGTGCCAGAACACTTCAGCACCCTCATGCCCTGAAGTTATGTCACTGACTGCAAATGGCGCCCAATCCGTGTTGCGAACACGCTGGCCGTATCCGCTGCCTACACCAAGCCAGAGTTCGGGTTCGCCGGGAACATAGTTGATGTTCCATATCGCAGTAGCGCCAGTAACACGGTTGTGGAAGAAGACCTCGGGGATTGTGTCGAGATTGAAGTCCCCGACGCCCGCGACTCGCCATGTATCTGAAATACCACCAAAGAGCATGTAGCCCTTGTCGGCAACGGACCCTGCTTCCATGATCCACAATGCCGCGGACTTGTTCCGGTAGCTGTACCAGAAGATGTCATTGTCTCCGTCACCATCAAAGTCCCCCCCATATGGGTGCCATCCCAGACTGACATTGATCGGCGCGGAAGATCCTTCCATCGTCAGTGGTCGCGGACCATTCTCATTGATGATCGCAATCAGATTTGCGCCCGTCCCATCGTCATCAACGCCACCGATTTCACTGGTATCGTTGATGGCTGCGCCTGGAGCCACGGCGTAGTTGGCTCCTGGATTGTCTACGCTGACGGAATCCACCGGACCCGGACCTCGGGATGCTGTGATTCGGGCTCCTGTTCCCTGCGTGCCATCACCAATCTGAAAGACAGGATCCTCCTCATAGCCGGATCCAGTTGAGGTAAGAAGACCCTGCAAAATAACGGGATCAGGATTGATTCCCCCGTACAGGACGGCCTGGAACTCGGCCGGATCTTCTGACGCTTCGGCTGGGTTGAATACGGTCGGAGTGGATGTGAATCCGGAACCTCGCTCCACGAAGTTCGCAACAAATGTCCCCACGGCAAGAGTTCCATCCAACGCCGGCTCAATCAGGGCGGTGCAATCATTTTCGCCAAATCCAGTAATCAGTGCGATTGGGATAGGTGCACCGGTGTCCTCATCAATGGGATAACCACTGCCTGCTTTTGACACCATGATTGCCGCCACCTGGCCGGAACTTTCCGGCGCGGCGGGTAATCCACCTGAAACCGTAAGCACCTGAGCTGCAAAATCCTCGCCCCCGGATGAAGCCGGGTTGGAATCCGTCAAATCAAGAAGGCCTATTGGATAATCTCGACCCGCGTCTTCGACAGTGAGTTGCTGTATCGGCCCCGTCACATTCAACGAGGCTTCAAGGCCGACGCCGCTTGTCGTCGTATTGTCAATGACGAGTGCATCGCTGGACATGTAGCCAGTACCACGTGTTCTCACTCTGATTCGATCGATCGACCCAGGTGCATTTCGAACCGAAATTCCATCGTCATTGAGGTACTGAATGAAGATCCAGCGGTTGTCCTGATCAAACCAGATCAGATCCTCAATATTGTCAGGCGTATCGTTGTCGGGCGATGAGCCGAAATCTCCCACACCAATGATCCATGCTTCGGCATTCGCCGTTGAGTGCATTGACAGGGCCACCGCGCACACCGTCATGGAAGCAAGAAAGGTTGTGCTTCTGCAAGAAAACATGGCTGCTCATGTACTCCTGAAATGAGGCCGGAGGGGGCCTGAAATCACGTGAAATCCCGGGTTGAAGCAGGCATGAGTAGTACGTTGAGACCGCCCAGCGAGTTCATCCTTACCAGTATCCATATGGAACGACCCTGATGCCATGCCAATTGCAGTATTTTCGGTGAACGCCGCTCAAGGACGTTTCATCGGCATTTCTGCCTGTTCTGCCGTTCAAACCGCTCTGTCAACCGCGTTCGTGCTGGGGCGGGAGCCGTCCCACATGCCAAGCCCCAGCAGCACGCCGAGCACACCCAGATATGACCCGCTGGCCTGATAGGAATCAAACCACCCGGCCAGAATCCAGATCAATATGCACGTGAATACAGCACACATCATTGGCGGACC
>JAQWRC010000401.1 GCA_029243925.1 Phycisphaerales bacterium | reverse complement strand
TCGATCAGGACGGGTCGTCCCTTCGCGAGGTACTGATGCATGACTTCTGCCGTGCGTCCCCACGCTTCGCAATCGATGAATGTCGTTTCTTCTCGATTCTCATCACCGGCCTTGTATTGCCGATTGACGGCGAGTCCGATGTTGGCCACGGCTGTGTTGTTGCTGGGAGTATGTTTCAGTTCGATGTCACGTGTGAGGTTTCCCATGAGGAAGACCTTGTTGAGATTGCCGGCCATGTCGTTGTCCTTCTGTTCTGGTGGGTATGTAAAACTCGTGCTTCGCATCGTATCCGATGAAGTCATTCACCACGGTGGTGTGTGCACAACTTCAGGCCGAATTTCAGGCTTCTGCAGGTGTTTCCGTTGATTCTGATGGCGTGGGTTCGGATTCTTCCTTTTCAGGCGTATCTGCTGCGGCGTCTGCTGGCGCTGCTTCTTCAGCGGGCGCCTCTTCTTCCTTGGAGCCAACGGACACGCTGGAGGTCGTATTCGTTTCAGTCTGTTCTGCAGCCTGAGCAGCGCGGAGCTTGATTTCGTCAGCGAGTTCGGTGCGGCCGTCGGCTGCCTCAATTTCCTCCGGATTGATGTGATCAGCCTTGGTCACAAGGAAGCGGAGCAAGGATTCCGAGAGGTTGCAGTCATTTTCAAGCGAAGCGATTTTCGTCGGATCGCAGTTGAAGTAGGCCAGGAAGTACAGGCCGCGTTTGTTCCCTTTGATCTCGTAGGCAAGGCGTCGTTCGTCCCACTTGCGGAAGCTGACGATGTCCGCGTCAACTCGTTGCAGCAGTGCATGCACGTGGTCGTGTGCGGCCTGCATGTCGGCGATTGCCGATTGGGGAAAGAGGAACATGCCCTCGTAGATTCGTTTGGTGGTGTCTGACATGGTTGCTGTCATCCTTAGTAGGTGAATCGGCTGGAATCAGCCGCTGTTGTATGTGTTCATGGCGGTCGTGATGCCCTCGTTGAGCCAACACGCCGTAGCGTCGACGGCGCGATCGTACGTACCGTCCATGGTGTCCTGTTGATCAGCATTGAAACGATCAAGGACGTATGTTTCGAGTGGTTGCGATTGTGGAGGTGCGTCGATGCCCAGGCGAAGTCGAGCCCACTCATCCCCTCCGAGGTGTTGTTTGATGTTCGCCAGCCCGTTGTGTCCGCCTGTGCCGCCTTCTGCGCGAAGGCGCATGGCGCCGCATTGCAGCGAGGCATCGTCGACGACGATCAGCAGATCTTCCTCTGGGGTGAGTTTGTAGAACCGAACTGCTTCGGCGACGCATTCTCCCGTTCGGTTGACATACGTGGTTGGTTTCAACAGCAAAACCTTTTCGTCGGCATCGAGCACCTCGACGGTAGAAGCCTTGAAGCGACTTCGAGCGACGCTTCCAGGTGACCATCGGCGTGCAAGGCGATCGAGCACCTCGAACCCGGCGTTGTGCCGTGTCCGATCGTACTTTTGCCCAGGATTGCCGATGCCGACGATGATTTTCATGGTTCTGCGTGCCTGAAGGATCAGCCTTCCTCGCCTCCATCGCCTTCGGGTGCGGCTTCTTCCTTCTTTTCGGTGATGACTTCCGGTTCGCTTCCGTCTGCATCGACTTCTGCTTCTTCGCCTTCGGCTTCTTCTTCCTTGACGAATGTGATGTGCACGATGTGCTTGTCATCTTCAAGCATGGCCTTGACGCCATCGGGAAGTGGGAGGTCGCCGACGGTCAGGGCTTCGCCCATGTCCGTAAGATCAACCACGATCTCGGTAGGAATATCAGAGACCTTGCATTCAACTTCGATCTCGTTGCGAATCGTCTCAAGCATTGCGCCGGGTTCGCTGGCGAGTTTCGGAGCTCCGTGCGTGTTGATCGGCACGTTGACGGTGACGATCTGGCTGAGATTTACCCGAGCAAAGTCGACATGGATGACGTTGTCTCCGAGGTAGCCGAATTGCAGATCCTTCACGAGGCAGGTGTCTGAACCATCGGTGCCCTGGAGTTCGAGGACTCGGACGCCCATGTGCAGATGATCGAGCAGTTCTCGTTCGTCGACGCTGACATGAGAGGGTGCAGTCTCCTGGCCGTAGACAACGGCAGGCAATCGTCCGGATTTCCGTAGGCGATCGGCATATCGAGTGCCGGTCCGCTCGCGTGGTTCAGTGGTGATCTTTGTAGTTTCCTTGGCCATTGTGTTCCTCTCATTGAGCGATGTCGTTATCGATATCGCGGATGGTTCATCGTTTTGTGCCGGTGCCGCGCTGGAACAGCGCCGAGACCGACTGGTCGTGATGGATGCGGTGGATGGCTTCGCCGAGCAGTGGTGCAACGGAGAGGCTGACGAGTTTGTGTCGGATGAGATCAAGGCGGCCGTTGTCCGGAATCGTGTCGGTGACGACCAGTCGCGAGATGGGGGCGTCTTTCAGGCGGTCGATCGCCAGGCCAACCAAGACGGGGTGGGACGCGGCGGCAATCACATCGACTGCGCCTTGTTCCATGACAAGTCGAGCGGCTTCACAGATCGTTCCGGCGGTGGAAATCATGTCGTCGACCATGAGGACCGTTCGGCCTTTGACGCTGCCGATGAGGTTTTTCGAGGCGACTTTCATGCCCGATTCCCGCCGTTTGTCGACGATGGCGAGATCGGCATCAAGCACACTGGCGTACGCGTTGGCGACTTTGACGTTGCCAACGTCAGGCGAAACGATCACGAGGTCGCCCAGTTCGTCGCGGATCGTGTCGAAGTATTCGCAGAATACGGTCGCGGCCGTGAGGTGGTCCACGGGGACGTCGAAGAAGCCCTGGATCTGTGCGGCGTGGAGGTCCATGGTGAGTACGCGATCGGCACCAGCGGCAACAATGAGGTTTGCGACCAGCTTGGCCGTGATCGGTGTTCGTCCGGCTTCCTTGCGGTCCTGTCGTGCGTATCCGAAGTAGGGAATGACGGCCGTGATCCGTTTGGCGGATGCGCGGCGGAGGCAGTCGATGTAGATCAAGAGCTCCATGAGATTCGCATTGACCGGATCACAGGTCGACTGAATGACGAAGCAGTCACGTCCCCGTACGTCCTCTTCGACTCGGACGATCAGTTCGCCGTCGGGGAACAACTCTGTTTCACCTTGGCCTACTGGAAGCAGGAGGTGTTGGCAGAGTGCATCGGTCAGGTCAACGCCTGCCCGTCCAGCGAAGATCTTCAGGTGGTCTCGGTCTACTGCGCTCATGGTGTGGTCTCCACGACGTTGGAGGCGAGTCGAGTGCGAAGGATGGCATCCACTTCAGCGAGTTGTTCCATCGTATTGATTGAAAGAACGTCCTCTGGGGGGACGGCATCAACGAGTTCAACGGTATGCCCTGCGGCTCGGAGGCCTGCCGGGAGTTCGGTCAGATAGAATTCACCGGTGAGCGAGTCGGCCTCAAGACACTCAAGTTGGGCAAAGAGGCTGCGATTGTCGAAGAGTGCGTAGCTGGGGTAGACCTCGTGAAGTCCACGTTGTTCTTCGGTGGCATTCTTGTGCTCGACAATGGCTTCGAAGCGTCCTTGGGCATCCCGCACGATTCGCCCATATCCAGTGGGATCATCGATGACCGATGTTGCAAGCGTTGCCGAGGCCTCCTGGGCATGGTGGACGTCCTGCATGATGCGCAGTGTTTCGGCGCGAATCAGTGGGCCGTCGCCGGCAAGAACGAATGTGTCGCCCTCGAAGTCTGCCATGATGCTTCGGCAGACATCTACAGCGTGGCCTGTTCCATGCTGATCATGCTGCATGACGTACTCGATCCCGTCATCGCCTGCGAAGACATCCTGGACATCCTGGGCTTGATAGCCGACGACGACGATGACTCGCTGGACTCCGGCCGTGCGAACGGCGTCAACAACCCATTTCACCATTGGAGCATCTGCAACCGGATGGGCGACCTTTGGAAGGTCGCCGGCCATGCGCGTACCTTTCCCCGCGGCGAGAATGATCGCGGCCAAGGGTCGGGATGAGGTTGCAGAGTCGTGCATGAAGTAGTGAGTTCCTCAACTGGCCCGCCAAGACTTGAACTTGGAATGCCTGTACCAAAAACAGGTGTGTTACCAATTACACCACGGGCCAAGGTATGTACGTACTGTGTGACGTTGAAGCGGGATTGTTCCCGTCCGCGTCCTTCCGGCCATTGAGGCCTTCAGAAGATGTCGCGGACACAACGTGCCAAAGCAACGTTGAAGCCGCGGTCGTCATTCCCGGAGCTGGAACACCTGTCAACCGCGACCAGGGTGCCCCTTGCGGCGCCACGAAATCGTGTCACCGACGGCTCCTCACAAGGGAAGAATCGAAGATTGTAGAAGGGGAGTCGCTTGGCTGCAATCAATAAGGCACGTCATCATCCTCGGCGGGTGGCGGAGGAGGTGGCGGGGGCGATTTTGGTGTTTTTGGGGGCACAGATGGGCTTGGAGCCGGGGTAGGAGGTGCAGGTTCGGCTGTGGGCGTGGGTGGTGGCTTGCGTGTAGGGGTGGGACGAATGGCAGGTGTGCCTGGGAGCGTGCCGGGGGAGCCCACATCAGGCTTGGTGAAGATGGGGGTCGGCGTGGCAGTGCGGGCTCCAGGATGGCCGATCTGTGTCAATCCCCAGTTGCCTGCTTCAAAGGAGATTGGATCATCCAACTTCAGGAGGTGGATGCTTTCGCCGCGTCGTTTGGGATCTGGCCAGTCGCCTCCGCGCTGGTAGTTGACCGTGCAGACGGCGGTGTTGTCGGGATCAAGCAACTGCAGGATTTCATTGTCAGCGGTTGGCTTGTTGGCCAACGAGCCCCACCGAACAGGGAGGATGAGAAACGCAGGTTCTGCGTCGGGGTCATCGGTCCATGCCTTGCGGAACTCTTCGGCGGTTGTCGCGTCGCCATTGATGACGACCGCTACTTGCCCGGGTTCCAGTGTGCCGCTCAGCGGGCCCCAGTCGGATGCATCCTCATCATCAAGTCGCCATCCCTGAAGATCGATGGCGGACGAGCCAAGATTGGCCAGTTCGACCCATTCCGACTCGCCTCTTCGTTCAGATGAGGCGGGGTCGTACATGATTTCGGTGATGCAGAGCTGTTCGCCAGCGGTCATGCTGGACAGCGATAGGGATACGATCAGAGGCAGGCACATGACAAGAAGATACTGCATGGGTAGGTTGCACGTGTCATGGAGCATGAACACACACCTTGCACCCCCGAGATGGTCATCGCCGGCTGTCTGCAGGGCATTTTCCCGATGGTTGATCCTGAGACGGGGGACCTTGGTTGGTACGATCCGGATCCACGCGCGGTGATCCCCTTGGACAAATTCCACGTGCCGCGTTCACTGGATCGCGTTGTTCAATCAGAACGGTTCGAGGTGAGCTGTGACCGGGATTTTGAATCGGTCATTCGCTCCTGTGCTGCGCCCCGCCCTGAAGCCGACGACACCTGGATCGATGATCGAATCATCAACTGCTATCTCGAACTCCACCATCGGGGCCAGGCTCACTCGATTGAAGCGAGGCGCGATGGAGTATTGGTCGCAGGGCTCTATGGCGTTTCGATCGGAGGGGCCTTCTTCGGCGAGTCGATGTTCAGCGATCCTCAGGACGGCCGTGATGGGTCGAAGGTATGCCTGGTCCATCTCGTTGAACGTCTTCGGAGGGGGGGATTTCTTCTGCTCGATGTCCAGTTCAGCACGCCACATCTGATTCGTTTCGGATGTGAAAGCATCCCACGGTCCGAATATCAGTACAGGCTGGCAACTGCACTGGTTGCCGAGGCGGACTGGGGCTCGTGACGCTTGCTCATGTGGTGAGTCATTTGATCTTCGGGGCGATCCAGGCCCATATGGGCTTGATTTCAGCGTATCCTGCCTGAGTAGAAGGACTGCCAATATCGCCAGGGACGGCCATGCAGACCACCATTCGAATCGGAACCTCGATGTTTCAACGCCGCGTGCTCGTCCTAGCGGCATGCGCGGTCTTTGTGATTCTGATTCTGCTGGCTCAGTTGGTCCGCTTGGCCATCGTCGAGGGCGATCAGCATCACGCAGTCGCGCAGTCACGGCTGCACGTGCAGACCTGGCTGCCGACCTGGCGGGGAAGCATCTACGATCGCAAGGGGCGCCTGCTGGCCGAAGATCGGCCAGCCTATGACGTCGCCGTGTCGTATGACTCGATGACGGGAACATGGGTGGAGCAGCGGGCGGCGCGGGCGGCTCGGGCCGCGGTTGGTCGAGAACGGTGGAACATGCTGGGCCCAGAGGAGCGTGAAGTGCTGATTGATCAGCATCGCGGTCCATTTGCCGAGGTCATCGATTCCATGTGGGCGATGTTGGCGGACGCCAATGGCAGCAGCGTTGCTGAAATCGAGTTGGTGGGCAATCAGATCAAGGGCAAAGTGCAGCACATGGCGGCGGTCGTCTGGGATCGCCAGCGGCAACGTCATGAAAATCGTTTCAGTGATGCTGCGGACCGCCCCAACTTCCGTCAACGGCCCATCGCGGAACAGGAAGCATTCCACGTCGTGCTTCCGAATATAAACGACAGCCAGGCAGTGACCGTCCAGCGATTTTCCGACGCGCATCCTGAGCTGGTGCAGGTTCGGTATGCGAGAGTTCGTATTCGGCCTCAGCAGTCCCAGGCAGTCAGCGTCGACAGCATGACACTTCCACGTGGCATGCAGGAGGAGGCGGAACGTTCGGCGCATCTTGATCAAGTCGGGTTGCAGGTGCTCGGTGATGTTCGTCAAGGCGTATGGGAAGAAGACATGAGTCGACGTCCATTTCGTGATGTCGACACCGGCGCCGTCGACACCGGTGGTTACCTGCTGGATGACGAGGTCGGCGACAGTGGTCTTGAGCGGGCTTGGGAAGACTGGTTGCGCGGTTCGCGTGGGTCAATTGCCCGACGGCGTGATCGTGATGAGGAAACCAGAGTTGATCCGGTCCCAGGCAAGGACCTGCAGACCACGCTGGACATCGCCTTACAGGCACAAGCCGAGTTCATCCTCTCAGATGCCAGTGGTCTGCTCACAGTGCAATCCTGGCATGGGGACACTGGCTTGGAGATGGGGAGGTCGTTGAACGCTGCCGCAGTGATACTTGATATCAAGACGGGTGAAGTTCTGGCGATGGCATCGGCGCCGAATGTCTCCTTGATGAATCAGATGACGCCCGTTGATCGCGAGACGCGATCGCCTTGGGTGCAGCGGCCGGTAGAAGCGGTCTATCCTCCCGGTTCGATCGTGAAGCCGATGGTGCTCGCGGCAGCCGTTATGGAAGGGGAACACGAACTCGATTCTTCTATCACCTGCACCGGCCATCATTACCCCGGGCGCAGGGACATTGCTCGGTGTTGGATTTACCGTCCGCGCTACGATCTGGCAACGCACGGCGATCTTCATGCGGAGGAAGCTTTGGCGAGATCATGCAACTGCTTCTTCTATGAACTCGGTTCGCGTCTCGGTGCTGATCGTGTGTCCGACTGGCTTGAATATTTCGGAGCCGGACGTCGGCTTGATACGGGACTTTCGGCGCACGGACACGCCGCCGTCGAGTCTGCGGGAAGTCTTCCCAATGCGCAGGAGATCGAGCAGCTTCATCGCGCGGGCGAAGCCGACTTCGAGGCGATCATGCTTGCCATCGGCCAAGGGCGTTTCGCCTGGACGCCGTTGCATGCCGCCAATGCGTTCGCCATTCTTGCTCGTGGAGGCCAGCGATTGACGCCGACGCTTGTCCGTGGGGTGCGGGGTGAACAGGAGTCGGAAGACCGGATCATTGATCAACACGTTGTTGATGTGATCCTCGAAGGGCTTGAATCAGCCGTAACCGCCAATCACGGAACCGGGAGTCGCGTGCGGTACGGTCCTGGCGACTACGACCGCATCTTCAATGTCGAGCCAACACGGATCTGGGGCAAGACCGGTACTGCGCAGGCACCGCCGATGCCGTCCGATCTTGATGGCGACGGTGTGCTTGGCGAAAACGAACGCGTCGAAGGACTGCATCATGCATGGTTCGTCGGGATGGCGGGTGAAGAGGAGCCGGAATACGCATTGGCGGTACTCGTCGAGCACGGGGGCAGTGGCGGTCGAGTGGCCGGTCCGATTGCCAATCAGTTGATCAGAGCATTGATGAGTGAAGGCTACCTGCCGGAAGC
>JAQWRC010000396.1 GCA_029243925.1 Phycisphaerales bacterium | reverse complement strand
ATGCCCACTGTCCTCCGTTTCCGGAGGAATGGTGAAGATGTTCGGCATGGTCAATGAGATCGCGTCATCAGGCAGAGCGGGAACGGATGGCGGCTCGATGGAAGAAGGCGCCTGCTCCTCTCCGGCCGGTGCTCCAGCATCCAGCCATTGGATGATTGCGGCGCGTTCAGCTTCGGGCATGCTGCGATCACCATGGAGCGGGAGACTGTTCTTGCCTGGAAGCCAGGGTGGCATCAATCGATCACGCAGCACTTTGGCTACAAAGGTGCGACGTCGTGCGATGTCATCATGGGTGACCAGAGGAAAGGGAGCTGGGCCATCGGCAACATGGCAGGACGTGCAATGCTGCTGGATGATCGGGGCGATTGTTTCCCAGCATGCCGGTGCGGGTTCCTGCGGGGCCGCCATGAGCAGGAGCATCCAGATCATCGTTCCCGCTCGATGTAGCATCCGAAGAGATCGCGGCGTGGCACGATGATCACGCCATCTGATGCTGCGGTCCGCACGGCATCTCGAAGGTGGTGTTCGCTGATGCTCTTGCGACGGTTGCCGACGGAACTGTAGAGATTATTCACCGTGCCTCTGTAGAGAATCTCGTAGCTGTCATCGCCATCAAACTGCAGCACAAGGGCTTCCGGGGTGACAGTGGCATCGAGCGATTGAACCAGCGCATGGTGTTGATCGACAAGAATGGGCATGGTCAATGCATATTGTTTGGCGTGATTTTGGACGGCATCAGGCGTGAGATCACGCCGTGCGTGGACCAGGTAGAAGCGTCCTCCGAGTGCATGTGTTTCGGTGCTGGTTCGTTGGATGTCAGGTGCCATGGCGTTGGCAATGGGGCAGTCGGTGCTTGAGAAGACGATGACGACCAGATCACCGTTGCTGCCTGACAGTGGAGCATGAACCGCTCCATCGGTATCAGGCAGTTTGGCTGGTGCGGTGCAACTTGAAATCAACACGCACAGCAGGACGGCAATGGTTCGCAGTCCGGCCATATCGGTTGGTGCTTTGAGTCGTGCCATGCGTTGATGCCCTGGTTCTTCAGGGATATGACGATCAGGGGGGGCCACCGCCACAGTTGGCATCGGCGTAGGCCTGACAGTCAGCGTCCCACATGTCACAACAATACTCGTATCCCGGGGTGTTGTGGACGCAGTTGCATATTGGGGGTGGAATCATGTTCTGTGCACAGGCGTCACAGCCGCCTCCGCCGCCTCCTCCGCCACCACCGCCTCCGCCACCGCCGAAGTTCGACTGTTCTGGTTCGCCACGATAGCAGCCGATGATCCATGGGAAGCCTTCACCGGGCAGGCCGTAGGCGACTCCCATGTCGTAGCTGATGGAGTGATAGTGGTAGCCTCGAGTTGCATCGAAGTGTCCATTGCAATCATCGAGTGCATTTTCCGAGACGGCCGCAAGGACGCCTGGCCCATCCCACGGTCCGTAGACCGGATACCCGTCATAGGCGTAGCCGACGATGGGCGAATGGATCGAGCCGTCATCTCCAGGGAATGGTGAGTATTGGTGGTAGTGGTAGGAGCCATCCGGTGAAGGATGTCCGTTGTACGGATCCATGCAGATGTTGCCTGGAGCTTCTTGCGTTCCACCGTCGTAGGGGTTGTAGAACGCGACGCCGTTGTACCAGACGCCAATGGGTCCGAGCGTATCAAGTACGACGACTTCGGGTGCATCAGTCGGCGTCGGCACCAGCGGGATGCGTAGTGTCCGGTTCTGGTCCGACGGCGTGTTTGGGTTGAAGCAGCCGGTCGATCCATCAAAGGGGCCCATTTCATGTTCAGCGAGTCCTGAGGTCATCACGATCGCGAACCCGGCGTCGTAGTCGAACTCGACCGCGAGGCCTTCGGGATGGTTCTGTAGGAAGGGGTGGCACGTCACATTCCATTCGTTGAGCACTTGCAGCAACTCGTCGACACCAGTGATTCCATTGCCGTCCACGTCACAGCCGTCCTGACCCCAGTCACCGATGATGGCTAGAAGATCATTGACATTGACTTGGCCGTCTCCAGTGCAGTCGCCATCGCAGCCGAGGCCTGTCGTGGAATCCGCTGCCGCGGTGCCGGCGCCTATGGCGAAGGTGACTGAGAAGAGGGTTGAAAGCAGGGCGTTCATCGAGGTTGCTCCGAGTCATCTGAAATGATCTTGAGAAGACGTGTCTTGTGTGCAGTACGGGGATGCGAACAATCACATCCCCGTCATTTCAGGATGACGTCATCGGGCAGGAAGATCAAGCATGAAATCAGATCTGCATCAGTACTGATCATGCAGGCCGATCATTATGGGCAGCAAAAATGCCGTGGGCCGTACTCGAAGAGTATGGCCAGTTCCGCATATGAAGCAGTGAGTAATCGGGGCGACAGGATTCGAACCTGCGACTTCGTGCTCCCAAAGCACGCGCTCTGCCAAACTGAGCTACGCCCCGTAATGAGTGGGGGATTCTAACCGAATGTGCGGAGGTTCGGTCGAGCCTCAATCCCAGCGGAAGACGCCCTTTTTCCAGGCGTAGACGTAGGCGATGATCGACGTGAGGATGAAGAAGAGGATGCGGCCGAAGAAAAGCATCGACTCGCTGCTCTGGGGTTCCAGCTGCGTGAAGTCCACCGCCCACGGGTAGAGAAAGATGATTTCGATGTCGAATACCAGAAACGTCATGGCGACGATGTAGAAGCGGATATTGAATCGTTTGCGGGCCGTGCCCACTGGATTCATGCCCGATTCATACGTCTGGTTCTTCGTGTCACCGTGGGCCTTAGGTCCGAGGATGCCCGCGCCGATGATGTTGACCGTTGCGAAGATCACCGCCATCAACACGAGAATCGCGATAGGCAGGTAGGTCGTCAGTTCGAACGCCAGCAGCAGCGGAGGAGTACCCATTGGCGGCATGATACCGCCGCAGGTTCACCTCGTCATTAAAGGGAAACCCCCGGAACGGTGGTGGGTACCGTTCCGGGGGGGAGGGAAGAGAGAAGAAGCCCTTTGGTGTCTTCATAGAGGCGAAGACGGGCTTCCCCAGGTGCCAAGGTCATCCTTGAACCTTGGAAAAGTATCACACGAAGACGGCGAGAAACGGACGATCGATTCGGTGGACGAATCGAAGGACAGTTCCGTTGTCCTCATTGGTGCTCGCCAGACATCCTTTCGACGAGACCGTTTTAGTATGCCCTCCTTTTCTCGAGTCCGTTTCGTGTGTGTTTGACCCCGGCGGTGGAGCCGGAGTCAGCCTCGGATTTCATCAGTACGTCAGCTGCATCCCATTGATGCTCCGCAATTCGTGCACTTGTAGCAGGTGCCGTTGCGAACGGTGATCTGTCCGCAGTCGCTGCAGGCCGGTGCGTCGCCCATGAGCGATGCCATGGACTGAGTCAGCGCTGAGGGTGCGGCCGTGGTGCTCACGGACGCTGCAGCGTCGCTGGTCGTGGATGCGACGGCATCCGTCTCCCGGGCGACGACGGAGGCGTGCTCGCGTGCGACCGGGTCGATCATGTTCGATGGCCCGTCGTCTTCCTCCGTGTCTGTGGACGAGATTCGAGATCCCGTCAACGCGGATTGATTCTGGTCCGTGTCCTTGCATGCGCGGTCCTCCTTGACCTGCGGGGTGTCCTTGGTTTCAACGCGGGCAGTCGGGGTTGATGCGGCCCGCGGCTGTGATGCAGCGTTGGCCTCGCGATATCCCTCGACGAATTCCATGCCCATCCACCTGAAGATGTAGTCCACGAGGCTCTTGGCGAATGGGATTTCCCGGTTCGTCGTCATGCCTTGTGGCTCGAATCGTTGGTGTGCAAACTTGGTAACAAGACTCTCGATCGGCACGCCGTATTGCAGCGCAACACTGATGGCGGTACCGAGGCTGTCCATGAGCCCGCCGATGGTGGACCCTTCCTTGGACATCGTGATGAACAACTCGCCAGGTGAGCCGTCGGCATACATGCCGACAGTGAGGTAGCCCTCGTGTCCGGCGACATTGAAGTGATGCGTCAAACTGCGACGTGTATCTTCGAGTCGACGTCGCATGGGCCGCTCGATGATTCGCTCGACGACGCGTTCCACGATGTTGGACTCGGATTCGCCTGCGACCCGGTTGGCTGTTTCAGCAACGTCGTTGGCAATCTCGGCGACAGCAGCAGCCGCTTCGATTTCATCTGTCTCTTCCGTATCTTCAAGTTCGGTCGAGGACGTATTGAGTGGTTGGCTGAGCTTGCAGCCGTCGCGGTACAACGCATTGGCCTTGAGACCGAGTTCCCAGCTGAGCCAGTAGGATTCAGCGATCGAATCGATCGTGGCTTCGTGGGGCAGGTTGATTGTCTTGGAGATGGCTCCAGAGATGAACGGCTGCGCGGCAGCCATCATTCGAATATGACCTGAGCTTGCGATGTATCGCTTGCCGTTGGGGCCGCATTTGTTTGCGCAGTCGAAGACGGGCAGGTGCTCATCCTTGATGTCCGGTGCCCCCTCGATCGTCTGGGTGCCGCAGGTGGTGACATTGAGCTGCTCGATCTGCTTTCGAGTCAGTCCCAGAACCATCAGTCCATTGAAACTTGTATCTGCTCGTGCAGCATCAAGATCAACGCCGCATGCCTCCAGAACATGCTCTGGCATGGACCACGCGTTGAATGCATGGCTGATTTCGAAGACGGATGGAAGTTGGTCGGATGCGGCAGCCAGATCTTCGTTGGTGTACCCCTTTGAACGAAGGAAGTCACGGAAGAGCTGGTCATCACCGTCATCCGAGACGCCGGCAGGCATTGGAATGTCAAGCGAGAGTGCGCCCATGACGTAGGTCATGATCCTTCTCGTTTCATCTTCGTCGTAGCCCAAGGCGGTCAATGCAGGCCGCAGTGATTGGTTGGCGATCTTGAAGAAGCCGCCGCCGGCGAGTTTCTTGAACTTTGTCAGCGCGAAGTCAGGCTCGACACCCGTGGTATCGCAGTCCATGAGCAGCCCGATCGTTCCGGTTGGAGCGATCACGGTGGTCTGGGCATTGCGGTAGCCACACTGCTCACCGAGAGCGAGTGCTTCGTCCCATGCTGCGACGGCCTGGGCCAGCATGTCACTGGAGTTCATGATCGTCATTGCGGGACTGTTGAAGCAGTCGTGGTCAATGGGCACTGGGCGGATGTCCAGCTCTTCCCATTCGTCGGCCGTACGACTGATTCCGTGCGCAGCACGGCGGTGATTGCGAATGACGCGAAGCATGTGCTCCTCGTTGTCCTCGTAGCCGGGGAAGGTTCCGAGTTCGCCAGCCATACGGGCGCTCATGGCGTAGGAGCGTCCAGTGAGGGTGGCTGAAATGGCGCCGGAGACGGCGCGGGCATCGTCGGAGTCATAAGGGATGCCCGCTTGCATCAGCATGGCGCCGAGGTTGGCGAATCCAAGGCCTAGCGTTCGGTAGCGATGGCTCAGCTCGGCGATCTTCCGGGAGGGGAATGCCGCCATGAGAACTGAGATCTCGAGCACGATTGTCCATACATCGATGGCATGACCGTAGCCCTCGGTATCGAACATGCGTGAATCCGAGTTGTAGAACTTCAGCAGGTTGATTGACGCCAGATTGCATGCCGTGTCATCGAGGAACATGTACTCGCTGCACGGGTTGGACGCATTGATTCGTCCAGACGCAGGGCACGTATGCCACTGGTTTATCGCAGAGTCGAATTGAACGCCTGGATCAGCACACTGCCAGGCGGCGGTGCAGATCTGATCCCAGAGATCCCGAGCGGGGATGGTGCGTGCAACGGCGCCGTCGGTTCGTTGAATCAGATCCCATCCATCATCGGTGTCGACAGCGCGGAAGAATTCGCTGGTCAGACGGACCGAGTTGTTTGAGTTCTGGCCGGAGACCGTCTGGTAGGCCTCGCCGTTGAAATCGTAGTCAAGCTGAAGACCAAGACGCTCCGCGGTGGCGCGCTGCGATGGGGTCAATGCTTTCATGCCTTCAACAAGAGCGGCAACTTTCAGTTCTTCGCGTACCTTCCAGTTCACAAAGGACTCGATATCCGGGTGGTCGGCGTCGAGGCAGACCATTTTGGCTGCGCGCCGCGTGGTGCCACCGGACTTGATCGCGCCAGCGGCACGGTCGCCGATCTTGAGGAAACTCATCAGCCCTGAACTCTTGCCGCCGCCGGAGAGTGGCTCATTTTCGCCACGGAGATTGGAGAAGTTCGTGCCCGTGCCGGAGCCGTACTTGAAGAGCCGCGCTTCGCGCGTCCAGAGTCCCATGATGCCGTCTTCACCGACCAGATCATCAGAGATCGATTGGATGAAGCACGCGTGGGGTTGAGGGTGGGAATAGGCGTCCGTGGCCAGCATCGACTGTCCGGATGATGGGTCGTTGACCCAGTGTCCCTGAGCCGGGCCGGAGATTCCATACGCCCAATGCAGACCGGTGTTGAACCACTGCGGGCTGTTGGGAGCAGCGACCTGATGGAGCAGCATCCAACAGAGTTCATCGTAGAACGTTTCCGCATCACCTTTGGTATCGAAGTACCCGTGCTTTTCGCCCCAGGCTCGCCAGCAGCCAGCCAGACGGTGGATCACTTGTCGTGCAGATCGTTCCGGACCAGTGATGGCTTGGCCATCGTCTCCGAGGATTGCCTGCCCATCCTGGTCGAACTGAGGTACGCCCGCCTTGCGGAAGTACTTGCTCACCATGATGTCGGTGGCGAGTTGGCTCCATTGCTTTGGGATCCAGGCGTCGTTCATTTCGAAGACGACCGAGCCGTCGGCATTCGTGATGCGACTGGCTCTTTGTTCCCATTCAACAGAGTTGAAAACATCTTGTCCGTGCGTTGTGAATCGTCGTTTTATTTGCATCTCGGTCCTTGAGTTGCGTTGTTCGGGGCATGCCCCGAGGTCCACCGTTGATTGTCCTGACGCACCTGCCGTGAGCTCGTGGCTCAATCCACCATGGGCAGGGTGAGTCCCTTCTGGTTCTGATATTTTCCGTGCTTGTCGGCGTAACTCGTCGAGCATGCACGGTCCGCTTTGAAGAAGAGCATCTGGGCGATGCCCTCATTCGCATAAACTTTCGCTGGAAGTGGTGTCGTATTGCTGATCTCGATCGTGACCTTTCCTCGCCATTCGGGCTCGAGGGGGGTTACGTTCACGATCAGGCCGCAGCGTGCGTAGGTACTTTTGCCGACACACACCACCATGACATCCCGAGG
>JAQWRC010000393.1 GCA_029243925.1 Phycisphaerales bacterium | reverse complement strand
TCGCCCGTGACGAACAGCGTGCATCCACTTGCCGCCGCCTCATCCAGCAGTGAGCCACCCGCACCCGGACAAAGACCGACATGGTCATGGGATGCCGGCCCACCGGAGCCCTCGGCAACACGTAATGTCGATACGCCAAGGTGTGCCTTCAACGATGCAACGATGTCAGCCGTTGATTTCGGCTCGGCAAGTGCCAGGCATCGACCGATGCCCGTGTCGTGCATCGGGCGGTCCGCCAATGGAACCACGTGCACCGGCGGTTCCTCGTAGGGATGCGCTGTTCGCAATGCGGCCAGCACACCGGCCAACCCTCGAATCGAACTGACCATCATCAGACGACGCTCAGTGACCCGCTCCAATTGCCCGGCTGAACCGACCGCCGGGTCACTGCCGGCTCCACCGATGAACGTGCCTTCGTTCTCGATGCTGGTCGAGCAGTGCGTGTAGTCGCCGATCGTGCCCGCGCCGGCATTGCCCATCGCGGTGCGCACCGCATCCACCGCTTCATGGGGAACGTACGTCACCACCTTGCACTGTTCATGTGAACCCAGCTCAGTCGCTGACTGCAGTGGACAGGTCTCGCCCACGCCGATCCCATCAGCCAACCAGTCGGTCATGCCGCCCGGTGCGGCGTCAAGCGCCGTGTGTGGACTGAACACCGCGATCCGCGATGCCGCAGCCTGCAACACCACGGCCGAAGATGGATCGTCCGCCGTGAACCGCTTGAGACCCGAGAAGATCGGCGGGTGATAGGCGATGATCGCCCCCGCTCCGAGCTGCTCGGCCTCGAGCAGAACCTCCATCGTCAGGTCGATGGTCAACAACGCGCCATGGAATATCCAGTTGGCCGAGCCAACCAACAGGCCCACATTGTCCCACTCGGCAGCATGGCCGATAGGGGCGATTGTCTCACATGTATCAACAAGATCCTGCACAGTATGCGGCACACGGCACCTCCATGGGGGGGTTGTACCACAAGACAGGGGTGGCGCGGTGAGGCGGCTATAATCACCACTCTTCAAAGAACGGGAACTCACACATGCAAAAGTTCAGCCTCACTGAATCGCCACCGCCAATCGTGACTGAACCGTGACTACTCTGTCCACAACACATGAGCACACCATGACCCTCTCTCCGATCGAGGACATTCTCGAAGACCTCAAGGCCGGGCGCATGATCGTGCTCGTCGATGACGAGGACCGGGAGAACGAAGGCGATTTCGTCTGCGCGGCCGAACATGTGGACGTGGAGATGATCAACTTCATGACCCGCATCGGGGGTGGCTACCTCTGCGTCTCCCTGACCGGTGATGACTGTGATCGACTCGATCTCGCTCCGCAGTCCGCGGTCAACACGTCGCTGCGCACCACGCCGTTCACCGTCAGCGTCGATGGACATCCACGACACGGTGTCGGCACCGGCATCTCCGCCACCGACCGGGTGAAAACGATCCAGATGCTCGCCGATCCCGACTCACGACCCGACGACTTCGTGCGGCCCGGACACATCAATCCATTGCGGGCACGAAAGGGCGGAACACTTGTTCGCACGGGCCAAACCGAAGGCAGCGTCGATCTGATGCGGCTGGCCGGCCTCAAGCCCGCCGCCGTGATCATCGAAGTTGTCCGCCCCGACGGCGAGATGGCCCGAATGCCAGATCTGGAAAAACTCTGCGAAGAACACGGCCTCAAGATGTGCAGCGTCGAGCAAGTCATCGAACACCGACTCGAACGTGAGTCACTGGTCCAACGCGTTGAACCACATCACGGAACACCCATCGACACCCCGTATGGAACATTCACGCTGTACTCCTACCGCAGCGCAATCGATCCCATGCCCCACATCGCTCTGGTTGTGGGAGAACTTGGGGATGGCGATGAACCAACCCTCGTTCGTGTGCAACGTCGTGATCTGCTCGGTGACATCTTCGACGCCACCGATCGACCAACCGGAACGCAGCTGCGGGCCTGCCTGCGACAACTGCAGGATGCTGGTCGTGGCGTGTTGGTCTACCTGCGACCGGAACACATGGGCGATGGACTGCTGGACCAACTCCAGAGCATCCAGCGGCCCGATCGGGACGACCCGGATCGGCCTGATCTCACGCGGGCCGACGGCATTGGTTCATCTCGTCCGATCGAGGAACGGGAACTCGGCACCGGCAGCCAGATCCTGCGGGATCTGGGAGTTCGAAAACTTCGTCTGCTCACCAACAGTCCCAAGCCCTACCCGGGACTGCACGGTTACGGACTCGAGATCGTCGAGAACGTACCCATCAGCAACGACGGACACCGTGACTGAACTCAGTTCAGCAGGCCTTCGTTGGAGAGAATCTGATTCCGCAACGTCTCGATCGCCCTGGCGCGATCACCCAGTTCATAGAACGATTGACGCACGACCATGGCCGCAGCATTGCGAACCGCCATGTCAACCTGATCATTGATCATGATGGGTAAGAGCGCGTCCAGCCGTTCCTGTGGTTCCAGATGCTGCCGCGCTTCCCAGATGCAGAAGATTGAAACTGCCCGCTGATCCGACAACACGTTAGCGATCTCCTCGGACAGGAACATCTTCGCGACGAATTCGCCGCCCTGCTGCATGTAGGGATCTTCATGGTGAACATCGTGGTGGCCTTCTCCACGGCCTTCCAGTCGCTCGATGAATCCGTGCCGGAGTTCCATGATCGGTCCGGGGTCATGCCCTTCACTCTCAAGTCTGTCGATGAGCATATCCATGCCGATGACGACGTCGTGCTCGTTGTGGATTTCGTGCTGCTCCATCAACTCCTCGAGCAGTTCCATGGGGAGGTCATGATGATTCATGCGACGCATGAGCTCCTCGCTGATGTCATCATTCCGATCCATGTGGCGACCGTCTTCCCACCGATCGTCCCCCATCATGCCGGCCATGACCATGTGCGGAATGGATTCAGCCAGATGGCCCATGTCACGGCTGCCCATGATTTCGATATGAATCTCGCCGTCCATGTCGCCATCAGTCATATCGCCCAGGTCGAACTGCATCACCTGATGATGTTCACCCCGGTCTCGACCATCGTGCATGTCACCGATCATCATCTCGCGACCGTTGACCATGACGGACATGTTCTCGCCGCCGCCGCCCATCCGATCCATGACCATGTCACGGATGAACTCCGGCATGTTCTCCAGATCACCTTCGCTGTCGACGGTGAAGTCGATCTGAATTTCACGATCCATGCCGCGGTCCATGCCATTGTGGGGTCGCCTACGGTCCTCTTGCATGTTGTTGCGGCCATCAGGCGCACGACGGCGATCGCCGCCACGAATCTCCTGCTGCGCCTGGAGTTGAGCACGCAAGGCGGCAAGTTCCGCCTCCAGCGCCTTGATCTTTGAGTCACTGTCGCTCGCAGACGAATCCTGCACAAATGCAGGAAGAGTGCAGGCGAAAAGAAGGGAAAGGACAATACACAGACACGTCTTCATGACAGGCTCCAAATGGCAGGGGTGAACAGCCCATCATAGTGACAGCACGTGTATTTGGTTTCAAAGTCCTCTACTCGCCTCAATCAGGCGTGCGGGCCTCGATCATGATGCGCTCGACCTGTGTCGGCGTCGTTGCCGTCGCAGTAAATCGATGCCCATTCTCGTCGTACGATTCTCCGGTCACGGGAACATGACCAATGCAGGCCATCAACCAGCCGCCGACCGTGTCGTACTCCTCTTCTTCGGGCAAGTGCAGCTCCAATGATTCGTTGAGATCATCGATGTGGAAATTGCCATCCACCTCGTAGATGCCGTTGGCAACCGGACGTAGGCCTGGAAGTTCCTCATCGTCAGGCTCGTGTTCATCCACGATCTCTCCCACAATCTCCTCGAGCACATCCTCGATGGTGACCAATCCAGCCGTGCCGCCGTATTCGTCGACCACCATGGCCATGTGCACCTCGGATCTCTGGAAGTCCGCCAGCAAATCAGCAACCTGCTTGGTCTCGGGAACGACGATTGGCCTACGCAACAGCGGACGCAGTGTGAAGTTTGGATCGATCTCACCTAACCAGCGCACCAGATCCTTGGCATAGAGAATCCCGACGATGTGGTCGAGGTCCTCCTCGAAGACCGGTATGCGTGAATGACCGACCTCACCGATGAGCCTACGGATCTCAGCCAGATCATCGGTGTATTCCAAGCCATCGATGTCAGTCCGAGGCGTCATCACTTCGCCAACATCAGTGCTGCTGAACTCAACGACGTTCTCAAGCAACGCAACGGCGCCCTCATCAAGTCCACCTTCGCGATGCGTCTGCTCGATGCTGCGCAGCAGCTCTGCTTCGGCTTCGGCCTGTTCATCGCTCGGTTCGAGATTGGCGCCACTCAGACGCTTGATCACCTCGTCGACGAACGCGACAAGGCCGCTGATCAAGTAGGTGTTGATATTCAACAGTCGGATCATCCAGAAGAAGTGCGACACCGTCGCCGGTGCAGCATGCTTGGAGACGGCGGTTGCGATCAGGTCAAGCGCGATCCAGCACAGCACCATGCCACTGACGATTCCGATGAAGAACCCCGGCACCGAGAACTCGGGGCCAGGAAGTCCACTGAAATCAATGGTCCATAACGCAAGCCACAGTATGGCCGTGCCAATGGCTTTGCCCGCTGCAGCATGGGAAATGAGCAACCGACGTTTGTCGAGCTCACGCCATTTCGCATCGCGACCTGTCGCAGCCAGTCGACGCTCGATCGCAGTTCGACCGCCATTGCGAAGAATCATCGACAGTGACATCTGCGCGGTCGACACGACACCCAGAAGAATGGTCAAAGCCCACCAGATGACGTCCCAAAGAATCATGCGCCACCTCCATACACCGATCCGACGCCGATGGCTTTCAGGATTCGATCCTCCTCGGCGTGCATGCTCGCATGCGATTCCGGATCATGGTCGTCATGGCCACTGCAGTGAAGCAGCCCGTGCACCACGTAGAGCAGCAACTCGCTGTTCACATCATGCGAACGGTCCGCCGACTGCCGGCGCGCTTCGTCCAGACAGACTGCAATGTCCACTTCAAGCGGCATTGGCTCGGAAGTTCCCTCGAACGTCAGAACGTCCGTTGTGGTGGGGTCATCGTGGTACCGGACGTGCAAATCAATCATCTCCGCATCATCAACAATGCGGATGGTCGCGCGGCATGTCGTCCTGGCAAGGTGTGCAATCACCGCTGTGGTCTGCTCAAGCAGCCACGCCGGATCAACATCCGGTGCATCGAGATCAGTCTCGCAAGTGATGGTCGGTTCTAGAGGGACGTCCGGCTCGCTCGACGAGTCGGGTTCCTCGCGATCGGCGATCGCATGGTCGGGTGTGTTCATATCGTTGAACGATCCTCTTTCCCTGTCGCAGTCCCGGAAATGGCTTACGACCTGAAAAGGGTAGAGCCAAATCCACTCGTATTCCAGTGGATTCCAGATGAACCGTTTTTTCGATGTCCACAGGCGGAATTATGGGAATGTCCGTGCTCAGGAGGCCCCAACCGTCACCGGCACCAGTGAGGGCTTCACTCGAGCCTCGAACTCACTGCGGAACTTGTTGACAATCGTCTTGACCGCCCAGTTGTTCCCATCAGCAAGTCCGCAGATGGTCGTTCCGGGAATGATGCCCATCGAACCGGCGATCTCCAACGTCATGTCGAGGTCCTTCGTCCGCCCGTCGCCAGACTCGATCTTGCGCAGCAACTTGTACAACCACTCCGAACCTTCACGACACGGCGTGCACTGTCCGCAGGATTCATTGCGGAAGAAGCGGGAGATATTCCGTGCCACGGCAACCATGTCCGTATCTTCGTCGCAAAGAATCGGACACGCCGTACCCAGGCCCATGATGTCGTACTTGCGCCCAATGTCGAAATCCAACTCGGCATCGAACTGGTCCTGACCGAGCACGCCCATGGATACTCCGCCTGGGATACATGCCTTGTAGGCCTTGCCACCACGCATGCCGCCGCAGAACTCATCGACGAGTTGACGAACCGAAATGCCCAGATCACATTCGAAGACACCCGGCCGATTCACATGACCTGATACACCCATCAGCTTTGGGCCATATGAGCCAGCAGCGCCGATGCTCGAATCACACCCCATGGTCTTGAACCAGTCGCCACCACGGGTGACGATGTCGGGCACGGCAGCAAGCGTCTCGACATTGTTGACGATCGTCGGACGGCGGAAGATGCCCTCAACGGCCGGGAAGGGAGGCTTGACCCGCGGCCAAGCCCGCTTGCCTTCAATGGCCTCGATGAGACCAGTCTCCTCGCCGCAGATGTATGCGCCGGCGCTGCGATGCAGGTAGCAATCGACCTTGAAGTCGACCTTGCCTCCCATCAGCCCCTGTGGTCCGAAGATGCCGTTGTCGTAGGCCTCTTGAATAGCCGCTTCTACGACACGAGCCTGACTTCGGTATTCACCACGGATGAAGAAGTAGGCCGTATCCAGACGGCACGCCCAACAGGCGATGGCGATGCCTTCAAGCACCAGATGTGGGTCGTAGTCGATGAGCAAACGATCCTTGAACGTGCCCGGCTCTGCCTCATCACAGTTGATCGCGAGATACCGGCGATCGCCATCGGGCTCGGGAAGGAAACTCCACTTCATGCCGCATGGGAAACCTGCTCCACCACGACCTCGAAGTTCACTGTCACGAACAGCCTGCACGATGTCCTTGGGATCCATGGACAGCGCCTGTTCAAGCGCCTGGTACCCGCCGGTCTTCACGTACTCGTCGTACGTCACCAGATGCCGCTCGCTGAAATCACCCCACGGCGGTGTTGCAATACGCTTCGTCAGAACAGGTTCAGTCATGGTCATTGCGAACCTCAACTTCATCAATGGTCGTGCGACGCAGAATCACGCCCTCGTCCGTTGTGTGCTGCTCGACGGTGCGATTCACCTCGGTGCGATTCGCGTCGGCCTCGGGATTCGTCTTGATACCCTGGGCGATGTTTCCAAAGAACTCACCGAGACAGCGCATCAATGGTTTTTTCTTCTGGTCGCTCATGAGGTGATCTGCTCCCCATCAAGTATTCGACCCAATTGCTCCAACGTCAGGTTGTCGAACCGGTCATCATTGACCAACGCACACGGAGCGGTATCACACGCCCCCAGGCACTCCAACGTCAACAAGGTGAACTTGCCATCATCAGTCGTCTCGTGGGGCTCGATGTCGAGCCGATTCCGTACATAGTCGACCAGAGCCTGATGCCCGCACATCTCGCAAGCGACCGATTGGCAGATGCCGATGACGCACTTGCCCACGGGCTCAAGATGAAACTCCTCGTAAAAGGATGCCGTGTCCAGAATGTCGGCGGGCTTCAGACCAAGCAGTGTCGCCAGTTCAATCATGGCCTGGTACGCGATGTACCCATGTTCATGTTGAATGGCGTGCAGCGAGGGCATGATCGATCCCATCGATTTCTCATACCGCGGCATGATCTTCTCGCGAATCTCAGTCGCCATGGATTCGGTGATCCACGGTGTGTCCCGCCGAGGAATCTCGAAGCTTCCAGATGGCTTTGTCTTCCAGGCCATCAGCGATCAAGCTCCGCTGCAATAACATTGATTGAACCCAGCACTGCAACGAGATCCGCAAGCTGGTGACCCTCGAGCATCTTCGCGAATGCGCTGAAATTGATGAATGACGGGGGACGTACTGCGACACGCCAAGGACATTTGGAACCGTCGGCGACGATGAAGTACCCCAACTCCCCATTTGGCGATTCGACGGCCGAATAGATCTCACCGACCGGCGCCTGCCAGCCACGGTTGCTCATGATCACTTCAAAGTGCTGAATGGTCGCCTCGATCGAACCATACACATCCCCCTTGGGCGGAATGTGCAACTTGCCGTCTGGATCCGAATTGATCGGGCCCGTTGGGATGTTGTCGATCAGCTGATCGATGATGGATCGGCTCTGTCGCAACTCTTCAAGACGGACAAGGTAGCGGGCATAGCAATCACCATCGGTCGCAATCGGTACGCTGAACTTGACGGCTTCCGCGCCCTGGCCATCCCAATTGTCGGCATAGCAGAGGTAGGGGGAGTCCTTGCGCAGATCGCGGCGAACACCAGATGCTCTCGCCAGTGGGCCGGTCAATGACAATGCCGTCGCCTCATCGGCATCGACAATGCCAACGCCTTTGACGCGATCGATGAAGATGCGATTTCGATTGAGCAGTGTCTCAACGTCCTTCATCGCATTGGGCAGACGCTCATCGATGAAGTTGCGCACCATGCGGCGAAAGACGTCGTCATCAGGAATGTCCTGCATGACTCCACCGAGGCGGGTGTAGTCCGGGTGGAATCGCTGCCCGGAGATGTAGTCGAGAATGTCGTAGATCCGCTCGCGTTCGTTGAAACCGTACAGGAACCCGGTGAAGGCTCCCAGATCGAGCGCGGCGGCGCCGACGCACAGCAGATGATTCTGGATCCGACCCAACTCCATCAGAATGGTGCGGACCACTTTGCAACGCGGTGTCAGGTCGACATCGAAGAGCTCTTCGCAGGCCTGATGCCAAGCGATGTCATTCACGATCGGACTGATATAGTCCATGCGCGAAATGGTGCAGACGTACTGGTTGTAATCGTGATGCTCGCCGAGTTTCTCAAACCCACTGTGGAGGTACCCGATGTGGGGAGTCGCTCGAACAACGCGCTCGCCGTCCAACTCGAGGATGATTCGCAGCGTGGTGTGGGTTGCGGGGTGCTGGGGGCCGAAATTCAGCACCCATCGATCACCCGCCTCCGGCCGATCCTTCAGGTAATCCAGTCGATCCGCATCGATGTTCCAGGCTTCGGCTGGCTGCAGTTGATATGGCATCGAATGGGTCCAAAAGGGGATACGGTCGGTTGACCCCCCAGTATAGAAGGTGTGAGAGGTCTTGAGGCCCCCCCAAAGGCCAGATCAGACCCGGAAAATAGCCCCCATCTTCTTGCCCATGAGAATGGAAGCGCCCACGAGCGTCACCGCAAGCAGAACCATTGCCCATACGCCCATGGCGCTGGCAATGTACGGGCCGTCTCCAAGTCGCTCAAACAGCGAGTAGATGGCTTTCGTGATGGGATAATCCGATTCACGCTGCGCCAAAATCAGCGAATCAGACACCTCAAGCATGGCGAAGGAGAATGCGAGCAGCCCACCCGCGATCAGATTGGCCATGATCAGAGGAACGATGATGGTACGCACCGCTCGTATGCGACCCGCACCAAGATTCAAAGCGGCCTCTTCAAGTTCGCCAGAAGTCTGCTCCAGGCCCGCGACGGCCGCACGCACGATGTAGGGCAGACGACGCACGCCGTAGGCGATCACCAGCAGCAGCATCGGATTCGGCTCGGCTCCGATGACGGAAATGAATCCTTCAAGTGGATCGCCCTTGCCAAAGGGCCAGCGCAGTGTCATTGCCACGTACCCGAATGCCATGACCAAACCTGGAACCGCCAACGGCATGTTTGGTTTGACTTCGAGCTTAGAGCTCGCAATTTACGGACGAAGGGCAAAATTGAGCC
>JAQWRC010000386.1 GCA_029243925.1 Phycisphaerales bacterium | reverse complement strand
CATCCGGTGGGTGAATTTCAAAGTGAAACGCTGACAAACTGTCTGCAGAATCACCTGGACCAACAGACAGCCGCTCAGGGGCTGTTGCGGGCCGGGATTGTTCATCGACTGGACCGCATGACCAGCGGGCTGATGGTCGTCACCAAGGAACATCAATCGCATCGACTCATATCACTCGATTTCCAGTCGGGACAAATGAAAAAGTCCTATGTGGCAATGGTTGAAGGTCGAGTCGCATTCGACGAACGCGTGATCGACCTTCCGATTGGGCAACATCCCCTGGGGCGAAGTGTTTTGATGTCTGTCGGGCTGGATGCCTGGCGCCCTCGGAAGGCGCGAACAAAGGTGACAGTCCTAAAACGCAGAGCGGGTCTTACACTGGTACAGTGTCAGCTCTACACGGGCCGCAATCACCAGATTCGAGTTCACATGTCGGCAATCGGACATCCGGTTCTGGGCGACGAGTTCTACGGGCTTCACGGTGAAATCCGCAGTCCGCCTCGTGACGGTGGTGAGTCTCGATCATCACATCGCCATGCGCTGCATGCAGCGGGATTGGGATTCGTTCATCCCGTATTTGGAACCTGGTTGAGATTTCGGTCTGCGCCAAAAGTGGATTTTTTTTGTTGGTAAACTGTTTCATCATGTACCTGGCCGTGAGACACGAAGGTGCCGAAAGGTCAGTTTGGTTTGCCGATCGTCTGTTCTGAATCATCATGAAAAATGGACACCAGTATTTTTTGTGAATCGCATACATCGGATGGATGAGTGCTGGTGTCCGTTCCTCGACGGTGGCAGAGAATACGCCGTCTCGGATCAACATGGTCCGAGTAAGGATTTGATGCGTCCCTGACGGTTTTGAGGGCCTGGGACACCGACTATTTCCTCTATGCACCAATTGCGATGGCAAATCGCCTCGACGTCATGATCTCGGCAGTGCCAAACGGGTCCGGGGGCTCATCGAATGGGAGGATCGTTCATTGATCACTGCGCGCTTCGTGAGGCGAACACCTGAATTCATCGATCAAGCGGTCGCGAACTGCAGACCGTTCTATGTCCATGTCTGGTCGGATGACGTTCATTCTCCTTTCTTTCCGCTGTAGGAGCACCGCGGCGACAATCCGAAACGAACACGGCATCCGGGTGTATTGAAAACGATGGATGAGCAGTCTGGCAGGTTGTTCGGGCATATCCGCAGACACGAAAGGACTCATGGTAACACAATTATTTTGCTGGCCAGTAGCAACGGTCACGAAGCAGATGCGGGCCGTGGCGGACCTCTGCGAGGTGGGGAAACGTGGCTTTACGAAGGCGGAATCGGCAGTCCTCTGATTCCAAGGGTACCCGATGTCATGGAGAACTCAGCCGTCGGCACCACCAATGGCAAGTCGATTGTGTCGAGCATCGGCCTGGTGGTATCCATGGTTGAACTTGCCGTGGCCACAAAGCCGGTCGACTGGAGTTCTGATGGAGAGGATATGCTCGGCGTATTGCCGGGAAATCAGAATAAGCCTCGAACCTCGGCCTTGTTTTGGCGGCGTCGCTCCCCTCCCGGTCGTACCGCCACTCTGGAAGATCCGAATCGTGACCTGGCGATGAGGGACGGCCGCTGGAAATGGTTGTGCAAACTCAACGGCAGTGAGACGCAGTTCTACGATGTTTCGAGCGATATCAGTGAAACGACCAACCTCGTGCAACGTCATCTTGACGTTGCAGCCCGTCTGGAATCGGTGCTGTTGGCGTGGAACGTAACGCTCCCTGTCGAGGGTGTTTCTTCCTTCAGGCCCAGACAGCATTGTCTGGCAGCGAACGTCATCATGACCACATCCATGAATTCGACCCTGCACGATGTTGATGGCGTAGTCGAAGAACGAGGCG
>JAQWRC010000384.1 GCA_029243925.1 Phycisphaerales bacterium | reverse complement strand
TCTTCCTGTGATGTACTGTTCGACCATCACTGACTGGTGTCGCTGCAACAGTTCATGAGCGTGGTGTTCGGCGTCTGCAGTTTCGTGGCAGATGAAGAGATCGATGCTTGAGCCTTCACGCGGTGGTTTGATGACGACCGGCGGCGTGAGCGTGATGGGCTCGCCTGTACGCAGCAGTTCCCAGCCGGGAGTTGGAATGCCCAACTGCACAGCGAGTGCCTTGGTTGCGTCCTTGTCCATGGCGGTTGCTGCTGCAGCGGCTGCCGAGCCAACATAGCTGCATCCTGCAGCATCAAGTTCACGTTGGAGGCCTCCGCCTTCTCCCCACGGTCCATGAAGCACCGGGAAGACGATGTCGAAGTTCATGTCCAGCAAGGTTGCGGCATCGATGCGGTCGATCACGAGATCAAGCACGTCGTATTCTGCATTTCGCAGGGCTTGAGCAACGGCCTTGCCGGAAGCGAGGCTGACGTCATGTTCCTCGTCCGGTCCTCCCATGAGTACGAGCACGGTGCAGGTCATGATGCACCCTGCTCAGTTCTGGACCAGATGACGACTTCAGGCTCGAGGATTACGCCTTTCTCTTGTTCGACCCGATCACGGACGTGTTGCATGAGTGCCTGGACATGGCTTGCCGTTGCCTCCGGAGCAGTGGTGATGAAGTTGGCATGGCTCATGCTGACCTGGGCACCTCCAATTCGTTCACCTTTGCAGCCTGCCTCATCGATGAGTTTGCCAGCCGAGATTCGCTCATCGTCAATGCGCGGGTTTCGAAAGACGCATCCTGCGGATTGATCGGCCATGGGCTGACTGGCTTTCTTAGCCGCGAAGATCTCAAGCACCTGCGTGCGGAGTCGTACGGGATCCTCAGGTTCGAGTTCAAGCACGGCCGAGAGGATCAGATGATCCGGCAGGTTTGAACTGCGATAGTCGAATTCAAGCTGATGGCGATCGTAGACCAACCGCTGTCCCGTGTGGTCGAGGCAAGTGACGGATTGAATGCAGTCGCCGATGGATCCATGGCTGCCGCCGGCATTCATTCGAACGGCACCGCCGATGGAACCTGGGATGCCTGTCATTTGTGCGAATCCGGCGAGACCCTGTCGCTGGAGTTCCTGAACACTTTTGAAGAGATCGGCGCCGCCCATGGCCAGGACGCGGTTCACCTCACCATCGGTGTTAAACCGGAGGCGGGTGAAGTCCTCATGATCGAGTCGGATGACGACTCCATCGACGCCGTCGTCGGCCACGAGCAGATTCGCACCTTTTCCCAGGATTCGCACCGGCGTCTGGGTGGCGTTGCATCGCTCAATGAGTGTGACCAGCGCAGCTTCATTGTGCGGTCGAATGAGTGCGTCGGCTCGACCACCGATGCCGAACCAGGTGTGTGCACCAATGGGTGCATCAAGTTCGACATCGACATCAAGATCGCCAAAGAGTCCACTTCGGGCGGTGGAGTTCATGTCGAGGGCTCGAGCAGGTCGCGTCCAATCGTCCAGACCGGTCCAGCGCCCATGATGACCAGCAGGTCTCCCTCTTGGAGGTGTTCACGCAGGTGGGCCACGATTGCATCAAACGTGTCGATGTGTCGTGCCACTACTCCACGTTCCTGCAGACGATCGACGAGGTCAACGGCACTGACCTTGTGTTTTTCAACTTCGGAGTCACGGACGAAGTAGATGTGAGGGACAATGACTTCGTCCGCACTGGCAAAGCTTTCGGCAAAGGAATCCAGCAAGAAGCGGGTCCGGCTGTGCTGGTGTGGCTGAAAGACACACACAAGTCGTTCGGGGTCTTCGGCAGTGCGAAGGGCTTTGAGTGTCTGCTCGATCTCGGTGGGATGGTGGGCGTAGTCGTCGTAGACCACAACCTCACCGTCGTGCACTGGGCAGGTTCCCATCTTCTGCATGCGTCGATCGAGTCCCTGGAATCGTGCCATGGCTTCGGCCGCTTCCTCCCACTCGGCGCCAAGTTGATGGGCGAGGATGACCGCTGCTGCAGCATTGAGGGCGTTGTGACCTCCAACCATCTGATTCGTCCATTGGACCAGCCACATGCCATCACGAAGGATGCCGACACGAGGGACTTCGCGATCCATGATCACCTGATAGTCGGCTTCCGGATTCCACCCAAATGTCGAGACGTGACAGTGCAGTGGCGGCGTGATGTGCTGCCGATGCGCATTGTCGTGTGCAATCAACAGGCTGCCACCTTCTTCCGCAGGTGGGATCTTCTTAGCGAAGTCTCCAAAGGCCTCGATAATCGCTTCGAGTGATCCGTAGATGTCCAGGTGGTCTTCCTCGACATTGTTGATCAGAGCGACGGTCGGACAGTGGTGATGGAATGAGCGGTTGAATTCACAAGCTTCGCAGATCAGCATGCCTGGTTCACCAGCCATCGGCCCAGTCCCGGGTATGACCGAAGCGCCTGGCCTGCTGGTGCCGATCTGGTTGCAGTTGGCGCCGATGATGAAGCCGGGATCGAGTCCGCATTCCGTCATGACATGGCAGAGCATGGCTGCGGTCGTGCTTTTGCCATGGGTGCCGGCAATGCAGATGGCAGTCCTGTCAGCCTGGACCAGACCAAGGGCCTCGGAGTAGGAGAGGACACGGATTCCTCTGGCTTCAGCGGCGAGTCGCTCTGGGTGGTCTGATGGGATGGCTGCCGAGGCGACGACCAGATTTGTCTGTTCTGGGATTCCACTGCCATCCTGTAGGGTTCGGAGGGTCATTCCTTCCCGCTGGAGTGATTCGGTCAATGCCGTTGGAGTTGCATCTGAGCCTGAACAGGCAATACCGATGGAATGAAGCATTCTGGCCAGACCGGACATGCCACAGCCGCCAATGCCTATGAAGTCCGCGTGGGTGATGCTGGTCAGCATGCCATTCGTCCGGTTGGTGGTCTGGTTGGTTTCGGTCGAAGCAATCTCGGACATGCAGAAATACTATCGCCGCGGACGGCAGCTCTGCTCGACTTTTCGATGCCAGACCTCAAGCGAGTACACTGTCTGATATGACCGGGAACGAGGAAATCCATCCAGAGCTGCATGCGCAGATACTCATTGTTGACGATGAGGTCGAACATGCCGAGGTGATGTCCGAAGCGCTTCGCCGAGTCGGGCACGTCTGCACCATCGTCAATGGAGCCGTCACGGCTGAGGATGAGCTTCGATTTGGGGCCTTTGACTTGGTGGTCACGGATTTGTCCATGGAAGAAGAGGACTCAGGCCTGCGAGTGCTTGAGCTTGCCCGCGAGCATCAGCCTGACGCAGAGACCATCATGGTCACCGCTCACGGTGATGTTCCGACGGCCAAAGCCGCCTTGCAGGGGGGTGCCTACGACTTTATCGAGAAGCCTCTTGATCTTGAAGTTTTCAGAAATCTCGTGCAGCGTGCGTGTGAGACGGTTCGACTTCGCCACCACAACACCCGATTGCAGGATCAGGTGGATGCCGCATATGGATTCGAGGGCATCATTGGAGATTCGCCGGGCATCAGAAAAGTCATTCAGACGATCAAGCAAGTTGGGCCGAGCATGATTCCGGTGCTCATCACGGGAGAATCAGGCACGGGCAAGGAACTCATCGCGGCGGCGGTTCATCGACAGTCCAAGCGTGCCAAGAAGCGCTATGTCACGTTCAATTGTGCTGGGCAAAGTGAATCGTTGCTTGAGGACCAATTGTTCGGGCACGCAAAGGGTGCCTTTACCGGCGCGGAGAAGGATCGGGAAGGCGTCTTCGAATATGCCGACGGTGGCACGCTGTTTCTCGATGAAATCGGAGACATGCCGGTCACCATGCAGTCCAAACTGCTGCGTGTACTGGAGACGGGTGAGGTCGTTCGGCTGGGTACGAATGATGCACGCTCGACCGAGGTGCGTTTCGTCAGCGCGACCAACCGCCATCTTTCGAAGCTCATCGAAGAAGAAACCTTCCGCGAAGATCTCTACTTTCGAATCAATGGAGCCGAGATCCACGTGCCGCCATTGCGTGAGCGAAGAGAAGACATTCCGCAGTTGGTGCACCATGCTGCTGGTCGATATGCAGCTGAAATGGAAAAGCCGATGCCTGCATTCAGCGAGCCGGCCATGCTTCGCCTCGTCGCGTACAGTTGGCCAGGCAACGTGCGTCAACTGTTCAACACGGTCCAGAAGATGGTGGTCATGGCGACTGGTCCGGTGATCGACGTCAAGGATGTTCCAGATGACATTCGAATGAGTGATGACGATGAGCATCTGCACCTTGGTTCACTGGCTGGCGTCGGCATCGACCGCCTCGAGAAAGAGGCCATTCGTCAGACCTTGGCCATGACGGCGGGAAATCGAGAGCAAGCAGCCGAGCTATTGGGGATCGGCGAGCGGACGCTCTACCGGAAGCTCAAGGAATACGGCCTGAAGTAGTGGGTCGCCCGTCGTCCGCTTCATCGTTTTCAGGCCTCAAATCCAGCGCATGAGCTGTGTGAGCTGCATACGATAGAATGCGATTACTCTGATCAAGCCGATTGGAGTGATGACTTCGATGTCCTTTCCAAGGATGGGAGCAGGATGGCGACCCCGCCTTCAACTCTTGAAACGCCATCGCCGACACCCTCACCGGTGTCGGAAGCGGTTCCCATTTCCGTGCCTGCCGAGCAGCCTGGTGCTGCTCCGGTGCTGCCGCTGCCGGATACCGTCATCAAGGGTGCAATCAATTGGCCCTATGCCATCGCCATTATTGGAGTCCACCTTCTTGCGTTGGCTGCAATCCTGCCCTGGACCTTCACTTGGACGGGGGTCATCGTCATGGTGGTCGGCGTTCATGTCTTCGGGCAGGCCATCAATCTGTTGTACCACCGTGTTCTGACGCATCACAGCTGCGTGCTGCCAAAGTGGCTCGAGCATGGATTCACGATCATGGCGTTGTGCTGCATGGAAGATACGCCCGCGAAATGGGTGGCGACTCATCGATACCACCACCTCCATTCCGATGAGCATGAGGATCCCCACAGTCCTTTGGTGAACTTCCTCTGGGGCCATGTGCTCTGGCTGCTGGTCGTCAACAAGCGGACGCACAACATCGACACGTACCGCAAGTACGCAAGCGATATTCTCAAGGATCCCTTCTACATGAAGTTGGAGAAGTCCTATGTCTGGGTCTGGATCTACGTGGCGCATGCCGCGGTCTTCTTCGCGGTTGGATTCGGATTGGGGTGGGCGATCGAAGGAACCGCAATGGGGGGGCTGCAGTTCGGGACCAGCCTGTTCGTATGGGGCGCGTTGGTGCGCACAGTAGTGGTCTGGCACATCACCTGGTCAGTGAACTCATTGTCACACTTGTTTGGCTACAAGAACCACGACACCGACGATCACAGCACCAACAACTGGTTGGTGGCCTTGTTGACCGTTGGTGAAGGGTGGCACAACAACCACCACCATGATCCGGCAAGCGCCTCAAATCAGCATCGGTGGTGGGAGTTCGACATCACCTACTACGAGATCAAACTGCTTGAAAAACTCGGACTCGCTTCCAAGGTGATCCCTCCAAGGCATATTCGCCGAAAGCGGTCCGAAGCACGTCGGGCGGCCTCCGAGGGCACGTAAGAACCGCTCATGTTCTCCATTCAGCACTTGAATCAGCCTTCGGGGCGGGTATCCTGTGGGGGTGGGTTTTGAGGAGATTCGTTCCATGAATACGTTCCAGATGTGTGCCGCCATCGGCCTCTTGTCGTCGACCGCTTTGGGTTCCGGCTCGGATTTCGAGTCTTGGGATTTCAGCCTGTCCAGCAGCGGTGAGGACATCTACTGGACGAGCCCGACAACCGTGCGGACTGATGGCGAACTCTATCGAAGCTACTTCACGCTCAACAGCGTGCAAGTCGACGTCGTGTGGAACGGCTTCGGCATCGACGGCATTGATGTCACAGATCAGATCCCCGCCGAAGACCTGTTCGAGGAAGGTGAAGCCGCTGGCCCGCCGCCGCTGGAGTTCGGCAGTTCCTCGGTCAATGTGCCTCCAACCATTGCATTCGATGTCTTTCTCGTCATGAATGCGGATGGAGAGACCATCTACCGCATGAGCAACATCCTGCTTGGAACCGCCGTGGTCGATATCCCGATCTTCGGTGAACAGACCGTGCAGTTGACGGCGATCTACCTCAATTGCAGTCTGGACATGGAAGTAATCGGGTCGTTCTGCCAGGCGGATGTCGATGGCAGCGGTTCCGTTGATGTGAACGATCTGCTGATGGTGATCGGTGAATGGGGATGCACGGGCACGTGTGCCGCAGACATCACCGGTGACGGAACTGTCAATGTTCAGGATCTTCTCGAACTGATTGCCTCTTGGGGCAACTGCGGCTGAGTGCTCTCCTGCAGCCCATACACGTATTTCGACAGCAGCAATGCCACCTATGTAGTGAGCGATTGCTTCAACAGCACCTATGGATGTCACTATCAAAAAGAGCGTGCAGCCTGGCGATACGACATCGCGGGTCAACTTGGCGATAGCCTTCCCGAGGGTGCGGAAATCGATTGGGCTCGGTTTCGCTGGAACCACCCCACGGGTAGTTTGGGGGCGACGTACGTTGACGTTCGCATCGATGCCAATACGCAGATTCTCAGTTCCTCCTACTGCAGTTACATGCGTTCATCCGCGGACCAATCCAGCTTCATCCAGTCTTACATATCTGATGCGTACAGCCTGTCGGTGGATCTCGACGTGATCGCCGAATCGCTTGAAGGCGGGTACCTCTCGACCCAGATCTGGGTTGGTGGAGGAGCTGATGGAACCACGTTCTTCAACTCCGGTACGCTGCAGCCTCGCATCGAAATTGGGTATTCGATGCCCGAGCCACCTCCGGGCGCCTGCTGCCTTCCAAGCAGCAGCTGCATACAGATCGAACCCGATGTGTGTGATGCGATGAGCGGTGTGCACAACGGCGCGGACACTGACTGTGCGGACGTGGAGTGCGCCAACAGCGATGTCTTGGCGGGCTTGTCGTATTCCATCGTCGGGACGGACCTCGTGGATGATGCTGAGCCGACCTGGACGGTTGATGTCTACGCCGAACTTGCCGAAGGCTGTCGCCTCGATGCGGTTGCCGGTGACGTCAATCAGTCCAAGATGGTGTCGACAACCGGAAGTTTCTATCAGAACCTGTATGGCGGGCCAACGTCGGCCTCCATCAATCCCGCGTTGTTCGATGTCTTTCCCGACCTTCGGTACGACAGTTTCGTGACCATCGGTCGTACGGATCAAATCGACAATGCCTTGTCGGACATCGGCATCGACTTTGCCTCGTTCGAAGCGGGGGGCGCCATCGAATCCACTGA
>JAQWRC010000383.1 GCA_029243925.1 Phycisphaerales bacterium | reverse complement strand
TGTCCTAGACCTGACTAGACGATGGGGTCTCGTCGAGCGTTACATGATATTGCCTGCTCCCCGACTTGGGAAGATCTCCCCGCATTGAGGTAGGCTCTGGACGTGATATCACCCATCACCATCATCACCCCACTCGCCCATGAGGCACGGGCCCTCCGGGCCACTGCCCGCCACTATGGGTGGACCCTCCTGGTCTGTGGACCTGGAGTTCAAGGAATCGAGCGGTTTGCACGCCAGAAGGGTGCCCCTACAGGGCATACCGTCGTGCTGGCTGGGCTCGCTGGAGGCCTGGCTCCTAATCTGGCTGCAGGAGGCCTGATCGTCCCTGAAACGATCCTGGGCAACCTTGGAGAGCGGTTTACCCCACCACTGCAACTGCCAGGCTCGGGCGGCCTTATCAGTACTTTGGACGACATCTGCGTGTCCCCAGAAGCCAAGGCGCGTCTTTGGTCTGAAACAGGGGCACACGCTGTCGATATGGAATCCGCCCACTTTGCCCAGGTGGCTGTCAAGCACGGCTGGGATTGGGGCGTCGTTCGTGGAATCAGTGATTCCGCTACCACCGCACTTCCAAAGAGGTGTGGGCTCTGGATCGGTTCTGAAGGCAGACTACGGCCATTGCCGCTGCTTGCATGCCTCCTCAGGGATCCCAGAGCAGCTGGAACACTCCTCAGCCTACGCCGTGCCAGTGCTGCTGCAATGGCATCCGTCCGCCAGGGGCTCATTGAACTTCTGAACCGGCATTCCAGTGCCTCTGGGCGTGATTAATCGCTGTCAGAAATATACTTGCAGCTCCGACGTGAAACTCCAGTCTGGCATGTTGTCCCCCATGCTCCAACTGGATACCTTGAGCACCTCAGGCAGCCGAGGCTGCCGAACCACATTCTGCCCACGAACCACTCCACGGCTTCACGCTGTGGTACCGCCGTCTGAACGTGTCGGAGCGCTCAGGCGGCGGGTTCGTTTGGACCGAATGTTCCCTGCTTGCCGCCTATGTCGCTATTCTCTAGCCTGTTCGTGTTCTAGCACTCCAAATGGAGAATCCATGTTTCTCGAAACCACATTACTTCTCAGTTCTTGTTTCACCACCGCTCTTCCATTCTCTGTTGATCAAGAAGCTCCAACGCTCAGTCTTCATCGGCAACTGATGGAGCAGCAAGATGGTCTCATGGAGGACATCAGCAGTGCATTGGAGGCCGAGCTCCGCATCTCACCTGCAGCATTCGAGGACACAGAAGACACGAAGACCACGGCATCCTTTGGATCAGAAGGCTCGCAGCGTTGGGCCTTGATGGGCGGCTGGGGCATCGATGTGAAGCACTCGAGCAACAATGAAATGACCTTCGGAGCAAAGTGGGAATACTTCATTGCTGACGGATTTGCATTTGCTCCCGAACTTAAAATGTGGGGCTTCTTCCAGGAGGGGGAAGATGCCTTTGGCGTCAGCCTCGACCTCCTGTTCGAGTGGCACTTCATCCGCCACGACACCTGGTCGATCTACGGCGATGCTGGGGTCGGCATACTTGGCAGCACCAAGAATGTTCCCATCGATGGCTCAGAATTCAACTTCACACCGCAAGCGGGACTGGGAATCTGCTGGGATGTTGGCGAAGGGAATCGCTGGTTCGTCGGCGTTCGGTGGCACCATATCTCCAATGCCAGCCTGTATTCAAACAATCCTGGGCGTGACAGCATTCTTGTCTATACCGGATTGAATATGCCCTTCTGACCTGCATCAAATCACGAATCATCAAAGCAAGGCGACTGCATTCTGGCAGTCGCCTTGTTGCATGGCATGATCATGAGTTCTGTTCAGCCTTCGAATCGTCCGAAGGCAAGTGACACATTGTGGCCACCAAATCCGAACGAGTTGTTCAGCGCGATTCGGACATCACTTGCTCTGGCTTCATTGGGAACGAAATCCAGATCAAATCCTTCGTCTGGATTGTCCAGATTGATCGTTGGAGGAAGAATCCCATGTTTGATCGACTTGACGACCGCAACAGATTCCAGGCCCCCAGCAGCACCAAGCGTATGTCCGGTCATCGACTTCGTTGAAGACATGGCCAGTTTCATGGCATGGTCCTGGAACAACTCCTTGACCGCCGCGACCTCGGCAGCATCACCCAATGGCGTGGACGTGCCGTGCGCATTGATGTAATCGATCGATTCGGGCGCGAGGCCAGCATCGGCAAGTGCGAACTCCATGGCCACACGAGCTCCTGTCCCGACCGGGTCAGGAGCAGCGATGTGGTGCGAATCACCGGTGATCCCGAAGCCCAATACCTCAGCGTGAATCTCCGCGCCACGAGCCCGAGCATGCTCCAACTCTTCAAGTACGAGGGCAGCCCCGCCTTCGGCCAGAATGAACCCATCACGATCACGATCAAAGGGACGTGATGCCAGTGTCGGCTCCTCATTGCGAACCGAAAGAGCCTTCATGGCCGAGAACGAGCCAATGCACAACGTCGACACTGCCGCCTCTGCACCACCGGTCAACATCAGATCGGCGGCGCCACGTTGAATGGTCAAAAACGCCTCTGCAAGAGCATGTCCTCCCGAGGCGCACGCAGTGGTCACGGAGGAGTTGAAGCCCTTGAGATTCAGTGCAATCGAGATATGTCCCGTTGATGCATTGGCCATGAGTTTCGGGACTGTGAACGGGCTTAACCGAGCCGGGCCCTTTTCAAGCAGCCTCAGATGACCGTGTTCAATTGTGATGATGCCGCCAATGCCGGTTCCAAACACAACACCATGACGATAGGGATCGCCAGAGTTGAAATCGAAACCGCTGTGGTTCGCCGCCTGCAATGCCGCATGCAACCCAATCAGAGTGACGCGATCCATCTTCTTGTGTTCGACCTTTGGGACCAGATCCGTTGCATCCCAATCTCGAATCTCACCTGCAATGCGTGTCGTCCAACGATCATCCTGCTCGAATGCAGTAATCGGACCGACACCGGATTGCCCGGAAATGAGTGCGTCCCAAAATGTATCCAGATCATTGCCCAGGTCAGTCAGGGCGCCGAGCCCGGTCACAACGACACGTCGACGACCGTCGGCATGCCCGGCGGTAGCTGCGGAAACAGTCATGGCGTGTGCATCTCCAGTGCAGGCCATGGCGTGCATGGCCCCACAGGTTCAATGACAAGCAGAGGCGTCAGGACGAAGCGACTTTGAGAATGTACGAGATAGCCTGACCGACCGTCTGAATCTTCTCAGCTTCATCGTCAGGAATCGGCGTATTGAACTCATCTTCAAACTCCATGACGAGTTCAACCGTGTCAAGGCTGTCTGCATTCAGATCGTTGGCGAAACTTGTTTCGCGGGTGATCTCGGCTCGATCGACTCCCATCTGTTCGGAGACAATATCGATAACCTTGGCTTCAATCTCTGTTTCAGTTACAGGCACGTCTGTTTCTCCATTGAGGGCTCGGGACTGTCCGAGCGAATCGTATTCTACCGGGAGGATGCTGATGGGTTCAAGCCCTCAGCAGACCAAGCCACCGTCCACCGTAAGCACCTGGCCGGTCACATATCCCGCACCCTCAGAGGCGAGATAGGAGACGGCGTGGGCAATATCATCGGGCGAACCCAATCGTTTGAGCGGAATTCGCTTGCCTGCCTCCTGCAGAACCTGCTCCCCAAGCGCACTGGTCATATCCGTTTCAACGAACCCCGGAGCTACGACATTCGCCGTTATGCCTTTGCTGCCAAGCTCCTTGGCAATCGTCTTTGTCATGCCGATGACCCCCGCTTTGGCCGCCGCGTAGTTCGCCTGCCCCGGATTGCCGATCAACCCCGTGATCGAACTGATATTGATGATCCGGCCCCACCGCCCTCGCATCATGGGCCGCGCAACGGCCCGACAGGCGATGAAGATCGATCTCAAATTTACATTGATGACGTCATCAAAATCCTCGTTGGACATACGAAGAATCAATCCATCACGGGTAATACCAGCGTTGTTCACCAGGATGTCAACACGCCCTTCATCCTCGACGATCCGATCCATGAGGGCAGCAACCGCATCCCCGTCTGCAAGATCACACGCAGCAACCACTGCGGATCCTCCCGCGGATTCAATCTCCTCACGCACCGTCTCAAGTGTTTCAACTGTACGGCTGACCAGCACCACTCGGTGCCCATCGGCCCCCAGTTGCCCGGCGATGGCTCGACCAATCCCACGACTCGCGCCCGTGACGATGGCAATGCGTTGTTGTGCAGAATCAGAGATAACGTTGTTCCAGCAAGGAAGGAGAAATGGGACCCGACCGATTAGATCGGCCCAGTGCCCCTCTGCACTTGGAGATTCAGCTGCGGAGTTCTACGTTACGGGCTGCCGGGATTGATAGGGCCTCCAGGGCCTACCGGTCCCCCAGGACTTCCAGGGCCTCCAGGGCCGATTGGGCCTGTAGGCGGAGCACCGCCGGGGAAGGCCCCGCCGCCGCCACTGGAATTCGATGAAGACGATGACGAAGGGGCAGCTGAACCGAGATCGTCCACTTCATCATCCAACTCGTTGGCGATTTCCCGCTCTTCCTCGAGCACTGCAAACCAGGAGGCGACAAGATCCGTTCCAGAAAGGTTGTCGACGATGCCAGGCGGCTGCGGTGCTGCACTGAAACTGGGCATGCCATTCTCTTCTGCGTAGTACCAGAGCTGCGCCTCATAGCCGCCATTGACAAGATACAACGCCAAACAGCAATGCTGGCCCTCAGGACCGATTCCAGTCTCAAGCGTCACCTGACGAATCTGTTCGATAGCAGACTCGAACTGTCCGGCATTGATCATGGCTTCCAGTTGAAGACTGTCTTCCGAGGACATCATCTGCCGCAGTGTGTCCGCGTCGGCGTTTACAAACGCGTTGAAGAAAATCAGGACATTGCGTCGCTCATCACAGTTGGGCGGCGCTTCCGCCTGCGAGAGGCGAATCTTGTCATCGATCTGCAACTCCTGTCGAAGGTCATCGAGCGCGCACGGCGGCGGTGGTGGCGGTGGCGGTGGGCCTTGATCCACGACCTTGGGCGGAGGTGGAGGAGGATCACTGCACCCGATCAGGTGCGAGGATGTGAGCAGCAGCAGGCTGCTGATCCACAGCGCTCCACTGCGACGATCAACTGGCTGGGGTTTGGCTTGGTTCATCATGAGTCGTCACTTTCACATCTCGGTCTACTCGCCGCATCAGGCCCTTCAGGACCTTGCCTGGAGCCAGTTCAAGAAACTCCCTGGCTCCCGCTTCGATCATTCCCATGCAGGACTGTGACCATCGTACCGGGTGCGTGATCTGTTCGACGAGGCTCTGCTTCATCTGTTCCAGATCATCCGTAAAATGCGGCTTGGCAGTCACATTGCTCCATACGGGCATATTCGGTGCACAGAAATCCACCTCGTCCAGATAGGCTTCCAACGCTTCTGCAGCTGGTGCCATGAGCGAAGAATGAAACGCCCCGGCGACAGTCAACTGCTTGCCCCTCCATCCCCGATCTTCAGCGGCAACAACAGCCGCTGCACAGGCGACAGTCGATCCGGACAGCACGATCTGCCCTGGGGCATTGAAATTCGCCGGCACCAGCACGGCCTCAGTATCAAGAGTGGCCAGCACGTCCTTGCACAGTTCCACCGCGTCCGATTCATCCGCCCCCATCAATGCAACCATGGAACCCGACGAAGACTCGGCGGCATCCTGCATGAGTCGACCGCGGCGAGCGACAAGTTCAAGACCGGTTTCAAAGTCGAAGACACCCGCAAGATGCAAGGCGGTGTATTCGCCAAGTGAAAGTCCCGCTGCTGCTGCCGCATTGATCTCACCACCGATTTCAACGCTGCCGGCATGGCTTGCCACACTGCAGGTGTAGATTGCAGGCTGGCTGACATTGGTTTGATTCAACTGCTCGGCTGGACCTTCAAAGCAAAGCTGGCTCAGTGGCAATCCAAGTTGGTCGCCAAGCACCGCATCCGCCCGGTCAAATATGGCCTTTGCGGCAGGCGATGTGGCCGCCCACGCCTTGCCCATGCCGACGGCTTGGGCGCCCTGTCCCGGGCCAAGTACGACTGTCATCTGCTGAGTCATGGTTCGTATTCCAGATCAACGAAAGGAAATCAAATTCGCCACACGCTGCTGGACCATGTCATTCCTGCGCCAAAGGCGACGAGTACGACATGATCTCCACGCTTGATCTTCCCGGCACGCCACAACTGGTCGAAGCACAAGCCGACTGAACCGGCGGATGAATTGCCGTACCGATCGATGTTCACATAGACCTTGTCATCCGGCAGGCCGATCTTTTCCTTGGCCGACTGGATGATGCGGACATTCGACTGGTGACAGACAAACTGCGCGACGTCATCGACCGCAAGCCCAGTCTGCTCCAAAGCATCCTCGATGACTTCCTGGAACTTCTTGACGGCGAACTTGTACACCTCTCGGCCGTTCATTCTCAAATTTCCAAGCCTGACCTCCGTTGGAGCCGCATTCGACGGGACGTCACTTTCCTTTCGAGGCATGTACAGATTTTCCCAGCCTCGACCGTCAGACTCGATCTTCTGGTAGATGCAGCCTCGCTCTGGATGTTCATCATCACGCGCCAGCACCACCGCACCAGCCGCGTCTCCAAAGAGGATCGATACAGTCGGCTCTTTGTTTTCGATGATTTGGGTATTGAGTTGTGTTGGGATATAGTGTTCGTTAGGGTGTAGTTCTCTGTGTTTGAGTTATTATT
>JAQWRC010000378.1 GCA_029243925.1 Phycisphaerales bacterium | reverse complement strand
GATCCGTGCGTTCTAGCCAACTGAACTAATCGCCCGAAGAATCAGGACGCCAAGTATACCGAATGCATTGTGAGATCGACCCAGCTTCAATCAGCCGTTGCCCTGGCCCTCGGGCTTGACAACACTCGCTGCCGCGTCATCAACCGACATGTCTTCACGTGATACGGCCTGATCGTTCAACTGCGGCGCAGGCTTGTCGGAAGCATCGTCAACGTCGTCTTCGATGCCCTTGACGCCTTTCTTGAACTCGACGATGGATCGACCCACGCTTCGACCAACCTCGGGCAGACGCCGACCGAAGATCAGCAGACCGATGATCAGGATGATGATCAGTTCCGTCGGACCGGGCATGCCGATTGCGAGCAGGGATACGTGGAGTTCGTTGATTGTATTCATGACGCTCAGAGCCTCGACTGGTCCGCAAATGGACGATTTCGGGAATACCCCATTCTACTCTGTCGGCATCTCAGGGGGGCATCAATGCCTGAAACCACGATCAAGCTCCAGATCTTGTGTTTCAGGGCCGCCACGGCCGATAGTACTGGCACAGAATCCACCAAACTCGCCACCCCTGAACTCGGAACCTCTCGATGCCCTGCCGCTTCATCACCCTCCTGCTCAGCCTCATGCTGGCCCTGATGCTCGTCATGGGCTGCAGCCAGCAGACGACCACCCCGGATGCAAAGGCCTCCGTGGACTACAACCGCCCCCTGCCACGAGGACATGCGCCACTGCGCAAGATCACTGATCACGCAGACATGCCCGACACAACCCTGGCATGGAGCAATCGGGACATCTTTCTCGGCGATGCCATCGACCGAAGCATCGAGTGGTACGACGCGCCATCAAGCAAGCAATGGTTCCCCGTCTGCAACATCACCCACGAGCAGGCCCAGGCATCCGCAGTCGCCATGCGGGAGTTGATGCGCACGACGCCGGATGCGGACGAGTTCAACCAAGCAATCCGAGAGCGGTTCGATGTCTATGAATCCGTGGGATGCGATGATGAGGGAACCGTCCTCTTCACCGGATACTACGCGCCGGACTTCCACGCCTCGCGCACACGATCCAGCCGGTTCAATACGCCGCTCTATACACGACCTGATGATCTCGTCACACACGAACGCGATGGCACCCCACTGGGCCGTCGGCTCGCCGATGGCACAATCGTGTCCTACCCACCTCGCCGCACCATCGAACACACCGGCATGCTCAGAGGAACGGAACTCGTCTGGCTTGAAGATCCTCTTGCCGCCTACGTCGTGCATGTCAATGGATCCGCGAAGTTGCGCATGGACGACGGCACCATCCTGTATGTCGGTTATGCCGGGAAGACCGATCGCAAGTACACCGGACTCGGTCGTACCATCGTCGACGAAGGACTGCTTCGGGAAGACGAGCTCAGCCTCCCGGCAATTCGACGAGCGTGGAAGAAGGACCCGAAAAAGATTGAACTGCTGATCCATAAAAACGAGAACTACGTGTTCTTCCAGGAATACGACGGTGACACATGGCCGGCAGGATCACTTGGCGTCCCCGTCACTCCCGAACGTTCCCTGGCCACCGACAAGTCGATCTTCCCACGCGGCGCCGTCGTGCTCGTCGATACCGATACGGTCACACTCTCCCGTGGCTCGCGGTCCTTCGTCCAGTTCATGGTCGACCAGGACACTGGCGGCGCAATCAATGCCCCCGGCCGAGCCGATCTCTTCATGGGCATCGGACCCACCGCGGAAATCCTCGCTGGTGGCCAGTATGCCGAAGGCAAGTTGTACTACTTCTTCCTCAAGCCGCGCGAAGTGCAGGCAATGAAGGCGAAGACGATGCCGATTGCCGGCGCCAACTGAACCCCGCCTCCATACACATCACTTCAGACCGAATGCGGCCTTGTTCGATTCAACCTGGTCTCGAATTGCCTGGTTCATTTCGATACGGGGCGGCCATGGTCGGCACGGCTGCCCATTGCGCTCGTGCGAAATGGATTTGCTCGTCCCATCGAACCCGATGCGGTGATCACGCTGGTGCAGATCACGTGTCCAGTCAAAATTGGCGCAGACCATGAACAGACTCTGTTCGATGTCAGCGGGATCGACATCGGCATCGACGGCGATGATCAACTCAGCACCCTCGCCGGCGCAATCAAATGCCGCCTCGATGGCATTTCCCGCTGCATCTTCGGGTGTTCCCGTCACCGCCAATACGGCTACGCGGCCCTGTCCCCATGCTGGAACATGCAGCTGTTCGATTCCAGCCGTGCCCTTGAGCCCCTGCAGGCTTCGTGAAACGGAGGCGATGTCGGCACCGGGAGGCGAACCGATCGGGATGCCTTCAACTTCCTCGCCAGGGATTGAAACCGTCGCATCGATGCCCATCTTGCCGCCACCGGCCAGACGGGGAGCGGAATGATCGAGAATATCCAGTGGCCCATTGACGCATTCCAGATCACGCGGAAACTCCGCATGCATGGCAACCGCTCCCATCACCGCATGTGCATCGTGCACATTCACATCCTCATCCACAACAATGATGCTCTTCGTCCATGCCATCTGACCTGCACCCCAGATGGCATGCATTACACGTCGCGCATGCAACGGGTAACTCTTTCGAATCTGCACAAAGGCGCATTGATGGAATGAGCCGAACATCGGAAGGTGGTAGTCGATGATGTCGGGAATGAGTGTCTGCAGCAGCGGAAGAAAAATGCGCTCCGTCGCCTTTCCAATTGCATAATCTTCCTGCGGAGGCATGCCGACTACCGTTGCAGGCATGACCGCGTTTCGGCGATGCGTGATCGCCGTGACATCCATGAGCGGGTACCGATCGGGCATCGAGTAGAACCCGGTGTGATCACCGAACGGGCCCTCGAATGCAGCG
>JAQWRC010000374.1 GCA_029243925.1 Phycisphaerales bacterium | reverse complement strand
CCCTGGCCGATCAGCAGTGGACGCTTGATGTTTGACACATGGGTCAACGGAGAAATGCTGTCGAGCCACTCCGTCTCATCTGGCCCACCCACACGTTCGGTGAACATCTTCTTCATCGGCTCCCAGTACATCGGGATCGTCGAGAGCAGCGTGCCCACATGGGATGGACCGACGATGTCGATGCCACAGGTCCACAGTTCCGGATCTCGGGTCATGCCCGCAAGCGTTGCATACCCGCCATAGGAACCTCCCATGATCGCGATGCGATCCGGATCAGCGATGCCCTGCTCGACAGCCCAGGCTGCCGTGTCATTCACATCGTCCTGCATGGCGTGGTACCACTGTCGGTTGCCAGCATTGAGGAACGACTTGCCGAATCCGGTTGAACCACGGAAGTTGGGAGAAATGACGGCATAGCCACGGTTGGCCAGCCATTGGTGATACGGGTTGTATCCCCAACTGTCGCGAGCCCATGGACCACCATGCACGAGCACGATTGTCGGAAGTGGCCCGCTTGCGCCCTTGGGCTTGGTGACATAACTGGGAAGGATGAGTCCATCGCGGGCGGTGATCTCCACCGGCGTGGTTTCAACCAACTCATACTCCTCCATCTCGGGTCGATTGGAGAACAGATAGGTGCCCTGCTTGGACGCTCGATCGTACAGCCAGTACTTGACCGGACCGTTGTCCCGGTCATAGGCCAGAACCCATGTCCCCTCGTCAAGCGTTGCGTCGACGATGTTTGGATCGCCCGCGTCCAACTTCGAAATGGCATCGTAATCAGCCTGCAGCGCAGGATCGAGCACGGTCCACTCGTTGCGAAGGTAGTTGACGGAAACCGCTTTGGGCTCATGCGTCGTGGGGTCGCTGTAGACACCGCCGACGTCAGCCTTGTCGCTTTCGAAGATGGTGGTCGGGGTCGCAGCACCACCCTGGGATGCGGACATCGACACGAGCGCCGACTTGTCACGCCCGGTGGCGTCCATGGCATACATGAGCGTGCCATCCTTGGAGAACCCCATAGGTGACGTGTTCATGGAATCTTCCATGGCGATGTTCATGTACTCATACCACTCGCCATCGGCATCGTCACGTAGTTCAACCAACGTGCCGCCATCTTCAGTCATGCTGACACGACCGCGAATGAGCCAGTTGTCATCAGGCATCATCCCCAGATACCCATTGTCATTGGCGAAGATCATTTCGGATTCGCCGGTACGTGTATTGAATCGGTGCATGTCCATGTTGCGTGGATCACGACCATTCATCTGCACGAGGATTTCGTCGGGGCGATCTCGGTGCTGCCCGGCAATGTTTGCCTTCACGCCATCGAGGGGCGTCAGGTCAGTCGTGGTCTTGGCCGCGATGTCGACGACGTAGATGTGCGTATTCTCATCGCCATTCTTGTCCTGCGTGTAGAGCAGTTGATCGCCATTGATGGCCCATGTGTAGCCACGAATCGGACGATCCGTTGAATCGGACACGACAACAGCTTCACCACCCTCAATAGGCTTGACCCAGACATTCAACACGCCATTGTGAGGCGCGAGATAGCTGAGCATGGAACCGTCCGGGCTGATCTTCACGCCAGCGCGCTCCGGATTGCCGAACAGAACGGACCGTGGAATAAGCTTGGTCCCACGATCTGCGGCGGGATTGCTTGAAGTGCTCAGACCCTGAGCAGCGGTAAGACTGGTACATACACCCACAAGGGCGAGGCACACCAGAGCAGTGATGAAGCTATTCATGAAACATCCTTTTCAGTGGTTATGACCGCAACAGAGGTCGTCGTAGCTGGGAATGCGGCCATACGAGTGTGCAGGCCGGATCGCGGATTCTACGAAAATCCATCCATGCTTGTTCGAGTCGCGCGATCACGGGCGTTCAGGCACTCTGAATGACCTTTCAACCATTCTGAACTGTGTTTGACGATAGATTGGGACCACCCCCACTCATGAATCCACTGCTCATCGCCATCCTTGCCGGCTTCGGTTTCATCATCGCCTACCACACCTACGGCCGGTGGCTTGGTAGCCGCGTATTCAACCTGACTGCCAGCCGGGTGTGCCCATCCAAGCGACTTGAGGACGGCGTCGACTACGTACCTTCACGGCGAAGCGTGGTCTTTGGCCACCATTTCACCTCGATCGCGGGAACAGGGCCGATCGTCGGCCCGGCCATCGGCGTGCTCTGGGGATGGCTCCCCGCTCTGCTGTGGGTCGTCTTCGGGTCGATCTTCATCGGCGCGGTCCATGATTTCGGCAGCTTGCTGGTCAGCCTCCGCAATGATGGCCAGACCATCGGTGATGTCGCCGGTCGCCTGCTCAACCGACGTGTCCGACTGCTGTTCATGATCGTCTTGTTCATCGGGCTGACGATCGTGCTGGCGATCTTCGGTTTGGTGATTGCGGCCGTATTCAAAATGTTTCCCGCGGCCATCTTCCCGTGCCTGGTACAGATCC
>JAQWRC010000362.1 GCA_029243925.1 Phycisphaerales bacterium | reverse complement strand
CTGCCCGGCTCGCCCTGCACTTCCGGAGGCTCGATTGATTCGCCCCAGCTTGAAATCACCAAGACGAGGTCCGTGACCCCTGTCCGAGTGTCATTGTCGATGTCCGTTGGGCATTCTTCAGGACTACTTGGGCAGGTATTTGCGTACTGGTTGATGACCGCAAGGAGATCGAGAATGTTGACTGAGTAGTCCCCATTCACGTCTGCGGGGAGCATCTCAAAGACGTCCTCTTCCGTATCATCTCGGAAGTCGACGTCATCTCCGATGCGATTTTCGATCTTCATACCACTGCTGGGATCCTTCGAGCCGCGTTCGCCTTTGGGAAAGCGAATTGCGATATTGAGATCCTTTTCCCGTTGCGATGATCGGTTGTAGCCCTCGGGAATTGTTTCGGTGTCTTCGATCGAGATGGTCTGCCCCATGCTGGCAGTCGTATCCTTGGCTTTGCAGCCGACGAAGAGTGCCCCGATAGCAAGAAGCGCCAGTGTGGCGCTGGTGAAACGACGTAGCAGAAGCATGGTGGAATCCTGTGTTGGGGGGATGACACGCATAACGTACCATCCTGCAGGCTTGATTTAAATGAGAAACTTGAATGAAGTGTAGTGTCTGAGAGTGGGGCGAGACTCTGTATTACGGAGCCAGTGCAGTCGCCGCTCGTCGCTCGGGCTTGGCAAGTTGCTCGGCCTCGACTCGTTGCCGGACCTGCTCCTGCTCTGAGTAGTCTTCGCCGAATCGGACCAGCCGAAGGCTGTTTGCGATGACAATGACATAGCCCAGGGCATAGTAAAAGGGAGCCAGCCACAGGTTCAACAGAGTGCCTGTAGCGGCCAGGGCGAGCCCCACGAGGGCAAGAATGAGTGACATGAAAATATTCTGGCTGATGACTCTTCGCGTTCTTCGTGCGAGTTGCAGCAGGAACGGAATATGTCGCAGATCGTCATTCATCAGGGCTACGCCAGCCGAGTTCGTTGCGATATCCGAGCCTGAGAGCCCCATCGCGACGCCGACATCGGCGGTGGCGAGAATCGGGCCATCATTGATGCCGTCTCCAACCACGAGCGTTCGATGACCTTTTCGGATTAAGTATTTGAGCTCTTCGTGTTTTTCCTCTGGAAGGCACTCGGCCTCAATGGCATCAACGCCGACAGCCTGGCCGACACGTTTTGCAACGGAAAGGCGATCGCCGGTGAAGATGCAGATGCGTCGGCAACCGAATTCACGCATTTCGTCGACGGCTGCAACCGCATTGCGGCGAAGTTTGTCTTCCAGACCGACAGCGCCGAGGTAGGTGTCGCCTCGCATGACGTGTACGCCTGACATGCCTGCGATCTTGTCTTCCACTGCTGAAACATCGGCGGCGATGGAGGGGTTGAGTTCAACAAGCCATTCGCCGCGGCCGGCTCGTACATCGCCGCTCGAAGTTTGTGCAACGACGCCGCGCCCATGCTGTTCTTCAAAGGATTCGATTGCTGCCGGTTCGATGCGTGCCTTGATCGCGGTGTCCATGATGGAGCGGGCCAGAGGGTGATTTGACGACTGCTCGCCATCGGCTGCGGCTTGCAGCAGTACAGCGCCGGCAATCTCGCCGGAGGGCGCAAGTCGGCTGACTTCGAATCGTCCTGTCGTCAGTGTTCCGGTTTTGTCCATGACGACCGTATCGATGTCAGCGGCAGCCTCAAGGGTGCGAGTCTGCTTGATCATGATGCCCAGCCTTGCCGCGGCTGCAAAGGCTGCGACCATGGCCGTGGGATGTGAAATCAGCAATCCCCCGGGGCAGGTCACGACCAGAACCGTAATAGCACGGATGGCGGCTTCATCTCTGATGTTCTCCACGCCACTTCTGATCGAGAAGAACCAGACCAGAGCTGCAACCATCAGCACGACCCAGAAGTAGTACGAGGCGAGTTGCTCGATGAACTCCTGGCGCTGTGTTTTCGTTGACTCGGCTTCGCGGATGAGGGCTTCGACCTTGCCGATGGTCGTTTCGCCAGCAATGGCGGTAATGGTGATGTCGATCTGGCCGGTGAGATTTGTTGTGCCTGCGTACACATCGCTGCCAGTCGAGACTTCGATGGGGACGGCTTCGCCGGTCAATGAAGCCTGATTGATGTCACTCTGTCCGTTTGAGATCTGTCCATCGACCGGGAGGTTCTCGCCGGGTCGCACTCGTACAGTGTCGCCGATTGACAGTTCGTTGAGATGGACATCCTGCTCTTGGCCATTGACGTCGACCCGTCTTGCAATGTCCGGGGTGAGATCAACGAGTTCCCGAATGGCACGCTGCGCGCCCCATGCGGTACGGCTGAGGATGAGATTGGCCATCCACAGAAAGAGGGCGAGAAATCCTGCGGCCAGATACATCTCAGATGACATGGCGGCGAGGACGGCCAATGAGGCCAGCGAGTCATTGGATGGTCGACCACGACTGATTTCAGACCACGCGCCCATCAGCAAGGGGATCACAAGAACGATCGAACCGATCGCAGCGGGGAACTGGGATACCTCATCGGATGCGCCAAGAAGGCCGCCGATCCATGAAGCAGCGAGCAATACGCCTCCGCCCATGGCGATAAGGAGACGGCGTTCAAGTCCTGCGGCACTGGTGCCGAGGTCTTCACGAGTGGCGTCTGGTGTCATAGTCGTCGCGTCGAGTCCGGTGCTTTCCGGCATGTAGATCTCCCTGGAGGGTCTCCATGGGGCCGGTTTCACGTTCCGGCGCATCGAAGCGGCAGATTCTATCACAGCTTTGGAAAGTGGTCCTTCTTCGGCTTTGATGAGGACCTGGAGCGATCTTCAGGGCTCAATACGGTCCATGGGCGGGAACTGTTCGCGGGGATCCATGGATTGCAGCCCATCTCGTGATCGGGTCCAATGGGCTGTGGATGCCCTATGAACTCCAATAAGCCACATCATGTCGCAATCATCGGAACCGGCCAGATGGGCTTGGTGATGGCGGATGCCATGCACCAGAGAGGTGCTCGTGTCAGCATGTGGGGGCCGCATCAGGCCACAGTGGATCAGTTGCACACGGAGCGATGTGTCGCCGGGCGGCTTGAGGGCTTTCGGCTCGACGAAGCCGTGCGTGTGACGGGAGACCCGTCGGTGGTCTTTGCAGACGCGACTGTCGCGTTGAATGCAATTCCGACTCAGTACATTCGATCAACATGGCGTGATGTGCTGGCGGACTGTTCACCGGGAACACCGATCATCAGCACGGCCAAAGGAATCGAGAACGCCACGTTGCTTCGGCCCACGGAAGTACTCGTATCTCTGGCGGAAACCGAGCATGGGGTTCGACCTGATGTGTGCGTCCTTTCAGGACCGACGATTGCGGCCGAACTGGCCATGCGGCTTCCAGCTGCACTGATCGCGGCGTCCACAAGTCGGGAATGTGCTGAAGCGGTACAGGACTTGCTGGATGTTCCGTGGATACGAACCTATACGCTTGATGATCCTGTCGGCGTTGAACTGGCCGGTGCGACCAAGAACATCATTGCTCTGGCTGCCGGTATGGCTGACGGACTGGGCCTTGGTGACAATGCAAAATCAATGTTGCTTGCGCGAGGGCTGGTTGAAATTTCCAGATTGGGTCTTGCCATGGGCTCGAAGGTGGAAACGTTCTTCGGCATTGCAGGAGTGGGGGATCTTGCCACGACCTGCTTCAGCCCGCATGGACGAAATAGGACCTGTGGCGAGGCGATTGGTCGAGGGCAATCGATTGATGGATTCCACGCCCAAGGCCAGGTTGTCGTCGAGGGTGTCGCGACCACGAAGTCAGTATTGGAGTTGGCGGAACGGCATGGCATCGACATGCCCATAGCGCGTGCAGTGGGATCCATTCTGTTTGAGGGGAAGGTCCCGAAGGATGTGATTCACGCCTTGATGGATCGAGCACTCGGGGCCGAGTCACTGAGTCAGGACTGATGCGTCTGGGTTGCAGAGTTAGTCGTCATCAAACCCAGTTTGAACAACATTGACCAGCTCTTGCACGGACGCTTCCGCATCCGGACCGCTTGCCTTGATCTCCAACTCCGTTCCTTCTGTCGCCGCAAGCATCATCAACTGCATGATGGATTTGGCGTCGACGGTATCCGTCTGATCAGTGCGCCGGATCAAGATCTCCGACTTGAACTGCTGCGCTTTTTCAGCCAACAGCATCGCAGGCCGGGCATGCATGCCAAGGCGATTGATGATTGTCACTCGTTCACAGCTGGACATGGAACGGATTCGCTCGATACGTAAGGGGCACCAGGTAAGGATTGTGGATTGCAAGAGACCAATCTGGCCACGAGATGGCCAGAAGGAATCGCCGCGTCAATTCTTGATCTGGCTCGCGTCGGCCTCGCCAAGCAATGTGATGACATCTTGCGGTGAGTTCGCCTGAACAAGGAAGTTCCGAAATGTGTCCTGGCTGAGATTGCCAAATACAGCTTCCATCGCTTCAAGATGTTCTGCGGGTCGTTGTTCTGGACTCAGCAGAAGGAAAACGCAGTGCACCGGTTGGCCATCTAACGCATTGAAGTCGATCCCATCCTTGCATACGCCAATAGCCACCGCCATGGAATCGATCTTTCCGTGTTTGATATGCGGTACGGCAACGCCGTGGCCGAATCCGGTCGAGCCGCGATTTTCACGTTTGATGATCGCCTTGAGAAACTCATCTCGAAGTTCCTTGTTGACGGATCCGGAGGACACGAGCATGTCGAGGAGTTCGCCGATTATTTTGTCACGTGTGGTGGGCGTGAGATCGGTTGTGATTGCATCCTTGACGACGATATCGAGCATTTTCATGATTGATTTCCGCGGGTTGACGTGTTGTGCTTGCTGTCACGCAGCTTGCTTTTGTGATCTGTGAGTTGCCTGGTTGCACGATCCATGCACTGGTCGATGCATGCATAGAG
>JAQWRC010000360.1 GCA_029243925.1 Phycisphaerales bacterium | reverse complement strand
TAGTTTCCGGCACCGTAGCTCGATGAAAGGATCAAGGTGATCTTTGGAACCACGCAATTCGCCATGGCATTGACCATCTTGGCACCTGAACGGATGATCCCCCCCTGCTCACTGTCGCGACCGACCATGAAACCAGTCGTGTCGCTCACAAAGACCAGAGGAATCTTGCGCTGATTGCAATCCATGATGAAGCGTGCGGATTTGTCGGCACTGTCGTCATAGATCACGGCAGGCATGTTTCGTGCTGAAGACGGTCCGGCCTTGCCTCCAGGCATCTTTCTCTCAGTCATCATGCGCTGATTCGCGACGATGCCGCATGACCTTCCACCGATACGTGCGTATGCGCAGACCAGAGACCTGCCGTACTCGGCACGATAGATGTCCATCGAATCGCCATCCACGAAGCATTCGAGCAGATCAACCATGTCGAATTGACTCCCAGGCCCGGATTGGAAGATTTCATGAATGGATTCCGGAGGACGAGAAGGGCTCGTGACTTCGAAGGGAGGATCCGAAACTGCTTCCACGGATTCGTAGGCGAGCATCAGACGCTGGATTCGTGTCAGACACTTTTCATCATCCTCTTCGTGAAAGTCGACCGTTCCGGAAATCTCGGAATGCATGGAGGCACCACCCAGTTCCTCCGATTCCACTTCCTGACCGATGGCGGCTTTGACCAAAGCCGGTCCTGCAAGATACAACCCGCTGCCCTCGGTCATCAGGAGCGTGTCGCAGAGCACGGGCAGGTAGCCACCACCCGCGACACAGTTGCCCATGATTGCCGCGATTTGAGGGATCCCCTGGGCGGAGATCACGGCGTTGTTCCTGAAGATGCGACCAAAATCGTCCGTATCGGGGAAGACATCTTCCTGAAGGGGAAGAAAGACACCGGCGGAATCGACCAGATAGATCAAGGGAAGGCGCGCCTGCTGAGCGATCATTTGCGCTCGAATGATTTTTTTGCAGGTCATTGGGAAGAACGCCCCAGCCTTCACCGTGGCATCATTGGCGATGATCATGCTGAGCCGTCCTGATACCTGCCCGATGGCGGTGACGACACCTGCCCCCGGAGCCCCGCCGTACTCGCCGTACATTCCCCATGCGGCCCACGTGCCCAATTCCATGGGAGCCGTTCCTGAATCCACCAGATGGCTCAATCGTTCACGTGCCGTGAGACGACCATGCCCATGCTGTCGGGACACTCCTTTGGCGCCACCTCCTTGGGCGATCTTGGCCTCCATGGCCTGATACGCTTCGGTCAGATCAGGCAGGGACATGGTTTTTGTGCCATCGGAGGAGTCTGGAGCAGATTTCGCCATGATTTGGGCCTCTGAGAGTGATTAGGGCGGTTAGAGCAGGATGGTAGGTCACAATTCCTTGCCATAGGCGGCTTGGGGCACTATCGTACCCGGCTTGCCATTTAGATAGAAACACAGGCATCACAAGTGTGATGCACCCCGCCCGGATGGCCCGGGCTGACTAGACGGATCACCTATGACCATTACCGAACAAAAGAAATCCGAGCTCATTCAGGAACATGGCCGCGATGCCAAGAACACCGGATCCCCGGAAGTCCAGATCGCGATCATCACTGAACGCATCAACGCCCTTCAAGGCCACTTCAAGAGCAACCACAAGGATCACGCCAGCCGGCGTGGACTCCTCATGCTAGTCGGCCGAAGAAACCGGCTGCTTCGATACCTCTCACGAACAGATCGTGATGCGTATCAGGCACTGATCAAGAAGCTCGGCCTCAGAAAGTAATTGTGCGATCCGGGATCATGTCCCGGATCGTTTTCTTTCCCTTCAGCCGCTGACGCGGCAGTGGGCGATGTTCATTCGCATCATGTGAGTGAACATCGCCTTCTGCCGAGGGCGGTACACAATGATCGGGTTCTGTTCCGATCTAAAACAACCCCACGAAACACAGCGTTTCGATGGCAGGAGTACAACATGACCAAAACGGTTGTGGAACGAGAGATCGGCGGCCGCACCATGCGGATCGAAACCGGTCGTGTCGCCAGGCTTGCTTCAGGCTCGGTGATCATCACCTACGGCGACACCGCCGTACTTTCAACATGTGTCCGGGCCGATCCTCGTCCGGGACTTGATTTCTTCCCTCTGCAGTGTGACTACCGGGAAAAGCTCAGCGCAGCTGGCAAATTCCCCGGTGGATTCCGGAAGCGCGAAGGCGCTCCGAGTGAGAAGGAAATCCTGACGATGCGAATGATGGACCGCCCCATGCGGCCCCTCTTCCCCGATGGCTTCATCGATGAAGTCCAGCTGCAATGCTGGGTGATGTCGCATGATGGCCAGAATGATGCCGACGTGGTGGCATGTTGTGGTGCTTCCGCCGCAGCGCACATCTCGGATGCTCCATTCGAAGGCCCCATCGCGACCATCCGCGTGGCACGAATCTACACCGACGCCGGAGCGGAATTCGTCCTGAACCCCTCGCAGGCTCAGATCGAATTCAGTGATCTCGACCTCGTTCTTTCCGGTCACAAGGACGGAATCAACATGATCGAAGTCGGCGCCGCTGAAATCAGCGAAGCGGATCTTCTCGAGGCCATGAAATTCGGAATCACCGAAGGCATCACACCGATTCTCGAGCTCATCGAAGAGCTTCGCGAAAAGTGCAATGCTCCTGAAAAGAAAATGGGCAAGCTGGCACTTCCAAGCGAAGACGTCATGAAGGTCGTCGAAGGCGCCATCTACGACGAACTCGTCGAAGCACGCAAGCTCAAGGGCAAGAAGATCCGCAACGACAAGGTCGCGGAACTTCGAGAAAAGGTCCTCCATGAGCACTTCCAACTTCCAGATGGCGGCGA
>JAQWRC010000346.1 GCA_029243925.1 Phycisphaerales bacterium | reverse complement strand
AGGCATCATGGCTTGCCTGGGTATCGAGGTAGATCTGGTATGGCCGCGCAGAATCAATTGTGCCCCAAGAGCCATCAGGATTCTGGTGCTCGACCATCCATTGGACGGCCGCATCATGCGCCTCGGAGGATGTTCTGGTTGGTCCAGAGCATCCTACGGCTGTCATCAGCAGCAGCGTGGCCAGCGGCCACCTCATCACTCTTGCCAACTGCATCACTGCTTCGATTCATCACTGGAAATCAGGATGACATCGTTCACTGAGAGCCCAGAGACGACTTCCACGGCATCCTTGTTCTCATGACCAGTCGTCACATCACGTTCGACCGAGTTCTCTCCTTCGCGCACCATCACGTAGGTTCGGTCTCCGTCATGGTGAATCGCCTCGAGTGGTATGGCAATCACATTCTTGAGCGTACGAGTCGTCTTGGCAGAGCAGGCAAGGCCCAGTCGCAGCCGTGGGTCTTCGCCACGAAGTGCGATCGCAATCGGAAAGGAGGTACTTGATCCAGTCGGCGTGCCAATCAAGCCGATCGAATCGATGGTTCCCGGAAGGGACATGCCGGGGAACGCATTGAATTCGACAGTCACATCCGCGCCTGCATCAAGGACGGTAAGCATCGCGGCATCAATGGTGCCTTGAAGTTCTGCGGAACCGGGATCGTGAATCTGCGCGATGTCCTGACGCATGCCGACGTCATCTCCTGCGTCCAGATTGATCTTCGTAAGGATGCCGCTCATGGGGGCCTTGATCGTGAACAACTCACGGTCTGCCAGAAGATCGCTCAACTTCTCTTCAGCGTCAGCGTGATCCCGGACCTCACGTGCGCCTTCGAGTTCCCATCGCATGCGGGTCAATTGCTGCCGGATCTTTGTGTGGTCCAGTTTCTGGACTTTCCAGCGGAATGAATCTTGTATGTCCATTTCCCGATCCGGGAATGTGTACTTCGTCCAGAGATCGTTGTTGGTCGTCGTATGGGCATAGCTGCGTTGAGCCATATCAAGGCTTCGTTGGGCGCGCTGAAGCACGATGTCCTTCGTTCGGTCGGCAAGCGTCGTATCGCCGTACATCGCTTCGAGTTGCTGGAGTTCCTCGGATTGATCCTCGACGTAGTACCCGCTGCGTTCGAAGCTCATGGCTTGCTGTTCTCGCTGCATCGTGGAACGGAACTCGTTGAACAGAGCAAGATCGCGACGAGCCCGATCTTCAGATTTGATGTCCTGTTCAAGAGAAGTAGCCATTCCTTCAGCTTCGATTTTACGAGTACGTTTCGCAATATCCTGTCTGGTGTTCAACTCCGCGAGCGCCGTTCTGGCATCTTCAATCGCTTCATCGATGTCCGTGGTATCGAGCGTCATGATCACGTCACCCTTGATGACATGGCCATCGCGGATCTCGATGTCGGCAATCTCGGCACTTCGTCCCCATTCCGCGGTGTCCGCATTGACTCCGTGTGATCGGGTGGAGTTGAGACGCAGGTCCCCATTCCATTCAACCTCCAGCTGTCCCATTTTCACGGTGTGCTCCGTCGGCTGCAGAAGGGACACATCGTCCGCTGCGGCCAGCAACAGAGCTGAAGCGAGCAGAAGGGGTACGGAAACAAGACAGTTCGTGGCGTATGGGCGCATGATGGATCTCCAATGGTGTTGGGCCAAGATACCACGTGGGCGCATCGTGTTGTATTGTTTGAGAGATGAGTATCCAAACGAATATGAACTGGTCCGTCGCTATCCACGGTGGGGCGGGTGCGATTCCCGAGACGCTTTCTGCAGAGCGGCGTGAAGCGTGCCTTGCGGCCCTGGATGGAACGTTGAGATCTGGCGTTCAGCAACTCTCAGCGGGAGCCTCGGCGATTGATGTCGTCGAGGACCTCGTCGCGATGCTTGAAGATGAGCCCAGTTTCAATGCGGGCCACGGCGCGGTCTATACGCGTGAAGGGACACACGAGCTTGAGGCGGCGATCATGGATGGCGATGCGGGTTCATGCGGAGCGGTGACCCAGATCATGACGATTCGCAATCCAATCCGCCTTGCACGTCAAGTCATGGACCGATCTCCACACGTGATGCTCTGCGGGGAGGGCGCCGAGTCATTCGGCGCCGATATTGGAGTTGAGCAGGTCGACAATACGTACTTTGACACACAACTTCGCAGGGCCGAACTCGATCGCGCATTGTCTGATCCCACTCTGGCGGTTCAGGAAGGTTCGACGGTCGGCGCCGTGGCCATGGACATGCAGGGGCGATGTGCAAGTGCAACTTCAACTGGCGGTATGACCGGCAAGTGGTGCGGACGGATTGGAGACAGTCCCCTGATCGGCTCAGGCACATACGCGGACACCAGTTGCGCCATCTCCTGCACAGGCCATGGAGAAGCGTTCATTCGCCATGTCGTAGCACATGAGATTTCCGCCATGCACCGCCATGGGGGCGTCCCGATCGATGAGGCGGCGCATGCAGTACTTGGGAAAATGGAAGATGGTGCTGGAGGGGTGATTCTTGTCGACGCGTCCGGTGCGCATGCGGTGATCAACGCAAAGGGCATGTACCGTGGTTTGGCGGAATCCGGTGGTCGATTTGAAACTGCGATATGGAATGATCAGATGGCCGAATTATGACATTGCGAAGTCTCGATGAGCCTTACTATGACCATACGCAACCAGGTACGGTGATCCGTGTCCTTTGCATCCTGTTCATATTCTGGATGTGCCTTGTCGCCATGGCGACCTCCTGGATGCTGTATCTGGTGCCTGGCCTTCTGTTTGTGGTCATGCTTCTGTTCCATTCATTGAACGTACGCATTGATGATGACGCGATGCATCTCCGCTTCGGTGTAGGTCTTCTTCGCAAGTCAATCCCACTGGAGACGATCGATTCATGCAGGACGATCCGGAATTCGTTGATGTATGGATTCGGCATTCGCTATGTCTTTGATGGCTGGATGTGGAACGTGTCAGGTCTTGATGCGGTGCAACTGACCTTGCCTGACGGGAAGCACTTTCGAATCGGTACCGACGAGCCCAAGGCACTCGAGGCGGCGATCAATCAGGCCATTGGTTCATCAGCAAAAACAGACATCGCGGCGAGCTGAAGCCCGCCGCGATGCGTGTTGTGCCCGATCCGGGACTGGACCGGTTCCAGACCTGGGTCATGTGCTGCTCACCCCCAGTTCTCAAGCATGATGAGCAGATCCATAACGTTCACGCTCTGGTCTCCATTGAAGTCGGCGCTGCAACTGCCCGAGCATTGTCCCCACTGCGTGAGCAGTTCCAGAAGGTCCTGCACGTTGACCGAGCCGTCGCCGTTCGTGTCGCCGTTGGGCGAGGTGACAACGTCTCCTTCAAGACAGTCGATCCAGCATTCCTGCCCACCGATGGCAAGTACTTTGACGTGGCCACTCAGTTCAAGCTTGCCACAGTCGTTCCCTGCGCCACCATACGGTACGTTCACCAGAACTCCGCCGATGTTCAGTCCATCGAGATCGATGAAGTTGTCGACGTTCCGGAAGTCGCCGTTGATATCGATGTTGACATTGCCGCCGTATTCGCCGAACTGGATCGTGACATTCTCCATTGTGCCGATCGATGCTTCGAAATCATGCGAGATGACACTGTTGTTGAGCCACAGTTCGTTGCCATAGGAGCAGGCGTATCCACGATTGTCGACCGTCGTCGTTCCATTGAAGAACCATGTGCTGGAACTCCATTGGAATCCGAGCTGCCGGCAGAGAATGCCACCCGTCACGAAGGTATCCGGGTAGTTGTACGTGTCTCCAGCGGTCAGATCTTCGTAGCCATACTGGCAAGGATCGGCTTCACCGGCAAGATTGTCGACGATGAACTGCTGCCCGCCAAGAGTCAGCGTGTGGATGGTTCCTGAAAGCTCGGCGATGCCACAGTCGTTTCCAAGGCCACCTGAAATCACCTTGAATGTTGCGCCACCGATGACCTTTCCATCGAGATCGATGAAGTTGTCGGTGTTGCGCATGTCACCGTTGACTTCCATGTTGATGTTGCCGGCGTATTCACCGAATGCGAATCTGACATAGGACTGACTTCCGACCGAGGCGGCGAAATCGTATGTGCAGTTGATGTTGTTCAACATGAGTTCATTATTCGCTTGGCATGCATGACTGCTGTCAATGACCATGCCGTACCCACCGGCGTGAGGTGAGCCGTCAGCGTAGAAGAATGGCTTGAAATGCATGGAAACACCTTCGGATGAAGTGGCGTCCATGACGTGGTACGTGTCGTGCAAGGTCAAATCCTCGTAGGCTGGCGTGGCAGCTGAGACAGATCCGGCCATCATGCATGCGGTTGCGAGAGTGAGTACGGTCGTTGACTTGTTCATGATTTCGTCCTTTCGTTTGTGGTCCAGTCGGGAGAGACCAACTCTCCTCACTGGTGCTGCGTTGCTCACAGGCCAGATCTCACAGTTGGGCTGAAAAATGCCGTATTTAGACTTAAATGGGCGTTTATTGCCAAATGGCCGGATCGTCATCAGGCATCAGGGGGGTATGATCGATGCATTGATGTTCTTTCAGTTGTGACATCCAGATCCAGCGAATCGATCGAAAATGACAGGGTTGGGGAGTGAATCGTGATGGATCAGAAGGGCATTCGGGACATCATTGAGACCATGACGATCATCAGTCCCGATGATCACAATGTTGAAATCGGCCAGACCATCAAGCCCAAGAGTGATGTTGCGATCTCTGCGACCATTCAAAGTGATGAATCAACGACGCCGGCGTCAGAACGTGCTGCTGCAGGTTTCGGCGAGTGTGAAATCACATCGAAATTTCAGTTTGCCGGTGTCATAGGTGAAGGTGGCATGGGCTATGTGACGCGCGCGGTTCAGGTCGATCTGGGTCGCGAAGTCGCGATGAAACGATTGCATTCGAACCTGAGTCGATCACCAGAGCGCAGAGCCTCATTCATCCAGGAAGCATCTGTCCTCGGCTATCTGGATCACCCCAATATCGTCCCCATCTACGGGTGCAGCAGCTCAGATGATCCAGATGCGGACCTGACCCTGGCCATGAAGCTGGTCAAAGGAAAGACGTGGGCTGAGCTGCTTGACGAATCCAAATCCAACATCTCTGGTCAGGTGTCGAATCGAGATTACAGCGCGCATCTCGGCATCCTCCTCAATGTCTGCAATGCAATCGGATTTGCTCACAGTCGGAGCATTATTCACCGAGACATCAAGCCTGAGAATGTGATGGTCGGAGACTTCGGTGAAGTGCTCATTCTGGACTGGGGCATAGCCGTATCGATCTCGAGGCAACCCGATCGCAATGAGATCGAAAATATTCCGCATTGGAAGGACGCAACGAAACTCACTGGTACACCCGGATACATGCCGCCGGAGATGGTGGAGCTCCGTGCCGAGGATCTGGGTCCGTGGACGGACATTTACATGCTCGGAGCAGTGCTGTTCGAACTCTTCGGCAACCGAGTTCCGCATGGCGGAACGACGATGATGGAAGTCATGAGCGGGATCGCTACCGGTTCTTCCATCGAATATCCGGATGACATGCCGGATGCCTTCGTGGCGATCTGCCGCAAGGCGATGGCGCTCCGAGTTCAGGATCGCTATCAGTCAATTCGTGAGTTCACCGATGTGATTCAGCAGTATCTCTCTCACCGTGAAAGCATGGTGATCTCCGCCGCCGCCGCTGTGACTCTGGATGACTGCGTTGACACGATCAACAGTGGTCGAAATCAGACTGATGAGGAGTGCGGCAAGCTGTATGCCAATCTGAATGAAGCCATCTCCGGTTTCCGGCAGGCTATTGTGCTTTGGGAGTCAAACACAAATGCTCGTGAAGGAGAACGAGACAGTCGCAAGCTGTATGCCGAGACGGCAGTGAAGCAGGGCGACCTTTCTCTGGCATTGGCCCAGATGGACTATCTCGATGAAGCGGTCGTGCCTGGGATGCGGTCTGAAATTGGCGCTGCCATGAAAAGTCGTGACAAGGCGGCGTTGGCATCCAAAACGCTTCGGCGAACGATATTTTCTGCGGTTGCACTGGTGCTGGTACTGATCTTGAGCGCCGGATTCATGTTGATGTCCATGCGCAACATCAATTCCGTGATTGCGGGGGATGTGAAGTCAAAATTGATTGAGCGGACGGAGCAGTACCTGCACGTGGCTGCTGAGCAGTCCGCATACTCGATGCAGCTGAAGATTGGGAAAGTGAAACTGGCCATTGAAGCATTGAGTGACAAACTTGAGGAAGTCATGGGCCCGTCATTTGCATTCCCCTCCGTCGAGCCCAAAGATGTGATCTGGGGTCCGGAGATCGACCAGAAAGGCGTTGGATTGACGGGGTTTTATGAGGATCCGGAGTACGCCCGGACGATCGATGGAAACGCCGAGCCAAACCCCATTTCATTCGAAACAATGTCCTATTCCGTACCGACCGCTGTGAGCCCTGCAGATGTTCACGAGCAAATCGAACGTTGTGAAGAACTGCTTCCGCTCTTGCGAACGCTTGATATACAGACAAAGGGCATCGTGAAGCGGTATTGGGCGGCCTTCGAGTCGGGCCTGCTCTTTCTGTATCCGGCGGCCGGGAATGTGCCGGAGGAGTACAGTCCCACCAACCGTGCTCGATACCGTGATGCCGCCAACTCATTCGTGATGACCCAGTCAAAGCCGTATCAGCATTTTGGCACGAATCAGGTGGTAATCACCTTTGCGAAGATGGCTCGTGACGCGAACGATGTTCGTTTCGGCCAAATGGGTCTTCATGTCAATATCGATGACCTGGTACACGTGCCGGATCTTCCGTTTGACTGGAAGGATTCAGCAAAGATCCAGATCCTGCAGAGGATCAAGGGAGAAGACGGCATCGAGCAACTGATGGTCGTCGCCGATGACGAATACCAGCGGGCACACAAGCTCAATCTCAGCCACTACGACGTCGTGCTTGAGCCGTTGGCTCTCCCCAGCGCAGATCACATCGAGTCGGAGCTCTTGTCCGGCCGTGGAGGTGTTGGACGTGATGTGGTTGATGGCGAACCGATTCTCTATGCATTTGCGCCGGTACGTGAAGGCGTTGCCGCTAACTCGTACTTGATCACGATTCCGGAATCCGTCGTGATTGAACCAGCAGTCAAGTTTGAGGCGACGATTCAGTCTCAGACGACTACCGAACTGATCAGAATGGCGCTGATCGTAATTGGTGTGTTCATCGTGGTGCTTGCGTTGCTTCTGGTGGTTCCGCGTCTTGTGCCTAGCAAGGAAGCTGCCTGAGTGCTGTCCGAATGAACCTTACCGACCGCCCGCTTCTTCGTCTGTTCACATTATGCATCCTCTACGTTGCACAAGGTATTCCATATGGTTTCGTGAGCGTGACACTCGCGGCGTACCTTGCTGAGCAAGGAATGTCAGTCGGCGAGATCGGCGCTCTGGTTGCCATGGGGACGTTGCCCTGGACATTCAAGTGGATCTGGGGTCCGATGATCGATCGATTCGGCATTCCCTCAATGGGGCGGCGCCGACCGTGGATTCTTCTTGCCCAATGCGGCATGATCGTCACCATCGCCATCATGGCCTTCGTACCTTCCATGACGGAATCAATCGTCCTCGTCGGCTGGATGGTCTTTGCGCACAATGTCTTCAACTCATTGCAGGATGTTTCAGTCGATGCGCTGGCCGTTGACCTGCTTCGTGAGGAAGAGCGTGGCCGTGTCAGTGGATTCATGTATGGAGCCAAGTACTTCGGAATGTTCCTGGGCGGGGCTGTTCTGAGTCGCGTGCTCGAACACGGGGGCCTTGCCACAGTATTTTTCTGGCAGACCACCATGCTGACCGCGATTCTGCTTCTGCCGCTGTTGCTTCGCGAGCGTGCAGGTGAACGACTGCTTCCGTGGACCAAAGGTGCTGTTCAACTCAAGCAGTCCGAGCAGTTGGCACACTCCGCCATGCTGTTGTTTCGAAGGCTGGCCAAAGCCTTTTCACTTCGATCGACGATCTTTGCCGGCATAATTGGCTTGACCATGTTCATCGCCAGTGGCGCTCTGGGTCCGATGATGCAGGTTTTGCTGCTGCAGGATCTCGGATGGGATCGTGTTGCCCTTACGGATATTGATGGTGGTTACGGTGTATTTCTCGGTATTGCTGGCGCAGTCTTCGGTGGAGTATTGGCCGATGCAGTTGGCGCAAAGCGAATCATTGCGATCGGCGCCATTGGACTTGGACTGTGCTACATCACATTTGCATTGATGTCGCCTGATATTGCGCCAGCGGGATGGATTTCATGGCACTCCGGAGCTGCCGTGACGACGTACATACTGGCGAGCACGTTCCTTGGGACATTGGTTACAGCAGCACTCTTTTCAATGTACATGACGGTCTCGTGGCCAATCGTCGCCGGCACGCAGTTCACGGCATACATGGCAATCCTGAACCTCTCAACGACGACCGGGCAGTGGTTGGCCGGTCCGATCGAATCACTTGGCATCACGACAGCATTTCTTCTTTTCGGCTGCTTTCAAATTGCGACAGTGAGCCTTCTTCCGTGTATCAATATTCATCAGACACGGCTTGTTCTTGGCGAGGCATCATCTGATTCTGAGAGTTGAAATATCAGCAGGTCGGTGGGAGAATCCCACACGAAGGAGTCCTGAACATGAAGAAACGCAATCCCGTCAAGGTGCTCACCATTGTTGCAGCCTCGGTGCTCATCCTGTTCATCGTAGGGCTCCGGCTCGTTGATGTGATCGCCAAATCCGTTCTGGACAGTGAGGTTTCGGAGATTTTGGGAGTTGAGTCGCGAGTCAGCGGCGTCTCACTCGGAGTCCTCACGTCCTCCTCCTCATTTACGGGTATCACAATCAAGAATCCTCCAGGTTTCAAGGATGAATATGTACTTACCATCGACACCGCCACCATTGACGTGGGAATAGGCACGCTTCTATCCAATGACATTGAGATTCAAAACATCGTCCTGACGGGATTGAACTTCGATCTTGAAGAGATCGACAAGAAGATCAACATCGAGGAAGTCGTCGACAATATCACGGCGTACAGCAACGCGCAGCCGGCATCAGATACACCAACTGAAGTAGAGATCAAGACACTGCATATCAACGATCTACAGCTGAAAGCCAGTGGCTCAATCGTCACCATTGCTGGAGGTCATTTGGAAACCAAGGTGCCTAATTTCACGGTCAAGAACATCGGCACAAAGTCCAGCCCCAGCAAGATGTCCGAACAGTTCGTGAGTGTGCTGATGCATGCGATTCTTGCGCATGTGTTTGAGCATCCTATTGACGGCCTCTCGTCCGTGTTCACGTCCAGTGTCAAGAAGGCTGTGTACGAGTTGCCGAAGAATTTCATTGAGGGTGGCATCAAAGACATCGGCAATGTGCTCGACAGCATCAAGGACGGACTCGTTCCCAGCAAGCCCAAGCCTGATTCACCCTGACCCGTGCGATGGATCAACTTGTGGTGCTGGGTGTAGTAAGAGCATCGTGCATCCGACTGCAATGAGGCCTGCCGCAGGAATCAGAAGATCCCACGCGTCCAGAGCGAAATCACTCGCCCACGCGATCAGCATGATCATGCTGAGGAGAAGCAGCAGCCATCGATTGAGCATGCGCCATGCGCCGGTTGCGCCAATGAGTCCAGGCAGAAGCAGTGCAACAGGGCCCCCGATTATTCCGGCCAGCAGCAATGTTCTTGGATCAAGACCCCATTCATCGATTGTCCTGTCGCCGGCAAGGCCGATGCGAATCAAGCCTCCCCACGTGTTCCAGAGAAAACACAGGACGAGCCAGATGGCTGCGGCCTGCAGGCAACAGGTGATGCTGTCGCGATGGTTCCGCAGACTTGAATGCTGACGGGATTTCTCGCGTGGCTGCTCCGGCATGAAGTTGAACATGGTGCGGGCCGTCCATACCCGATAAAGCAGCAGAAACAATGCAATCGTCTGTGGGAACCAATACAGCAACAGCACAAGATTTCCCATGGATTCAAGGTAGGCGGCGCTGACATTGAGATTGAAGAACGCGGTAATTGGCCCTTGCAGTTCAAATGCCATGGGGCAACACCAGAGAGCAATGATCCAATGATCCATCGCACGTTCAGCTGTCTGCCCGAGCATGCTCGACAGCATACGCCTCCAGCGGAGCAGGCTGATCAGGACAAGAAGTTCAAGTACGCGTGGCACAAGGACCAGCATGGTGGCGATGAGTGGGTGGCCCTGCATTGCCAGTTCTCCCGGACCTGCTACACGAGCGGGAATCATGCCAAGATGCACGATGTAGACACTGGAGAGGACCGCAACCCCCATCATGCACCATCGTGCCATGGCTGGTGCCCATGTTTCTTTGTCTACGTGTGGTGTTCGACCAGGTTGCGTGAGCCACCAGATGACGAGCGTTGGAAACAACGTCACGACAATCAACATGATGAGCGATGTATGACGACCGAGCCATGTCTGAGGCCCGAGGTATGCAAGGTATTGGCTGAAATCTGGCGAGATCACGAAGGTGATCACATATGGCAGGTGGAAAAGCAGGATGTCGAGTGCAAGCAGCACACACAGTGTTCGACATGCGATGCGCCATCGTTTGGACCAGGTAGGGCCGGCCGCAATGAGTTTTCGGCTTGGAGTTGAATCGAGTATCGCGTGGCCGCATTCGGGGCAGCTCTCCATGTGGATATGGGCTGTAAGGTCATAGCCGCAATGGATACAGGAGCTCACTTGCATGGTGTCCGATTCTAGTCGTTGGGTGGG
>JAQWRC010000339.1 GCA_029243925.1 Phycisphaerales bacterium | reverse complement strand
CACAGGCGCACCGCCGAAGGCTTCGTAGGCTTCGTTCGTAAATCCAGCGGGTGGAATTCGATTGTCCTTGAGTACCGTGTTGGCAAGCGTGAGGCGGAACGTTTCGCCTTCGGGCTCTCCGGTCAATGTTGCCATGTCGGCATCGAGGCCCAGTTTCATTTCGTAGACGGTCGTATCGTCGAGATATGAATCAGCCGTATTGAAATCATATGTACCGAGTTCATCAACGAGATTGCCTGCCTCGTCAAAGTACTTGACGTTGATCCAGATTCGGCGGCCTTCGGGGAAGCCGGTCGGGAGCTTGTGCCCGGACCAGTTGGTGACCGTCACACGAAGTTGTTGGTCAGACAGAACGCGAAGGTCCATGTCCGATGCCGCGCCGAGGAACGATTCCGTCTGCGTTCGATGTCGTTCGACGGATTCAGTCGAGAGTCCAGTGAAGTTGGGGTCGTAGAGTTCATGGACGGCGCCGATGACCCAGTTGTTGGCTCCGACGAAGGCATGATCCGGAACGTCCGGGCTTGTACCGACTTCTTCGATGTACCAGAAGATGCAGGAGGCCCCGTAGTTCTTTGGCATGTGGCAATCCTGGCAGCTTGACATAGGTGTGCCTGGCGCGACATCACCACCGAAGCGGCCATCGGGGAAGTAGATCCCCCCATCTTCGAAATCACTGTTGAGCCATTCACTGTAGGTGAGCTGTTCAGGGAACATGTCGTGCATGTTCTGTGTTGGGTGCGCGGCTCCATGCGCATTGGGCTCGTAGGAGCCATCGCTCTGCAGCGAGAGTACGGGGTTTCGCAGATCGTGACATGAAGCGCAGAAGGATGATTCATCATGATGCGGCGAAACGAGGATGTCGGCGCCGTGCATGTTCAAACTCCAATCCGGCTCGGGCCCACGGCGTGTATCGGTGGGATCGAAGACGAATCGACCGTTTCCAGGTTCATCCGGATAGGTGCCGGCGGTGACCAGTTCCTGAAGGATGTCGTAATCGGTACTGGGGTTTTCAGAGCTGTTGATTGGATCCACCATGCGGTGGCAGAAGTGGCAACTGACCGCATCGTGATCTTCAGGGAGGATGAACTCGGACATGTCCGCGGATCCACTTCGTCCACTGCCCCATGCCTTGGGAGCATGGCAGCGGATGCAGTATTCACCACTCTCGGCCGTCTCTTCGTTGGAGATCGCCAGCGCCGCTTGCCACACGGGATCGCGGGCTGCTTGAGCCATCATGCTTGTCGCCCACGTGTCATAGGGACCAACGACCTCATCAGGATTGTCATCATCTTCAACCAGGTGACAGTTGATGCAGTTGAAGAAACTGATCTGAAACTCCTGGAATGGGGCTTTGTCCGGGGTATCCGGTCTCGGCTGTGTACCAGGTTGAAAGAAGTCTTCCGTGGTCGTCGGCAAAGGCAGCAGTCCGCGGCTGGGCAGTGATGGATGAGATTCAGGTGTCGGCGCAGGTCGAGCCCCTGCAGTGAGCGTGCACAGCAAGGTCATCAGGGCTACGAGGGTCAGGTGAAATGACCCCACACCATGCCTGGATCGAATCTGCATCAACAAGAATCCTTCTCGGACCTACGAGGGCCCTGAAAGTACAGCCAGAGGTGCTTTGCATCGACTAAAGCCCATTTCAACTGTACCCAAGCATGGGGACGGGTCAATCAATTGTTATGACTTGATCTCATACTATGAGCTTCCTGCGGTCATAAGGCCCCATCGAGACCTGTTAGACTTCTCACGTGTTGAATCAGCTCTCGGTTTTCGGACTCTGTATTACGGTACTTTTGGGTGCCGGTTGTGCCGGATCGCAGGGGCCAGAGGTCCTTTCCATCCCCTCGGGGCAGTACTCAAGAGCCTTTGATGCTGCTTTGGAAGTGGCTCGTTCCCATGGCATGCAACCTATCCTGCTGGATCGGCGAACGGGCGTTATCGAGACAGACTCGGTCATTGCTGGAACGGTGCTTGAACCGTGGTACCAGGACAACGCTTCTTTGAGTCAGGGGATCGAAAATACCCTTGCTCAATACCGGATGTCGGCTCGATTTGAGTTCATCCCAGGCGCCCTGCTGGCAGATAAGGACACGGTCTCCAGTCCGGATCTTCTTGGGCTTGGAACCCCCCCCATGGATTTGACGGATGGCAGCCAGCCACTGGAACTTCGTGTCCACGTGTATCGTGAACAACGGCATACGGTTGGGCAACGGCGCCATACATGGAGCCGGAGACTCAACAGTACTGCAGCACAGAAGCCTCATGACGAGCAGTGGGAAGAAACGAATACCACATTCTGGACGCCAGAATCACGTGATGAGAGTGCGGAGCGTCGTCTGCTTGCCGAGGTTGCCCGTGACATGAAACTTGCGGCCCAGTCGTACACAGCCACTGCTGATACGGCCAATTTGACGCAATAATCCGGTTGTACCGGTTCTGCGGTTACAAATCCCAAAGGGGTGATTGCCTGGCAGCATCGTGGTGGTAGTCTTGTGGATCGACCTGATTGTTCAATTGGGTCCTGGAGGCCATGAGAAGACCATGTTCGATCGTGTGCCATTGCGAACGGCGATGGCCGTTGGTGGAGTGATGCTTCTGTGCGTCGCGTCCGTCTTCGGAGATGTTGCCGAAGACATCGGACTTGATGCCTTGCATGATCGTCTCGGGGCGGACACGCCAACGGGAGCTGCGGTTACTTTGGCGCAGGTTGAGGCACCGCAGGGTTCGAATTATGCGCCGGATGCCTCCAACGATCACTTCACGTCGCTGACCATCTATCAGCAGAGCGGGTCATTCGGGG
>JAQWRC010000030.1 GCA_029243925.1 Phycisphaerales bacterium | reverse complement strand
GAGTTGTTCACGCTCCGACATGGCGGCAAGCACGGCAAGCAGAGTGCCGGGCGACCGATTTGCAAGAGCCGTGTTCACGGCGGCTGTAGCTTCAATGTTGTCGAGATTGAGCAGATCCAGAACAGCGGCGGTTCGTTGTTCGAGACTCACCGTGTCGAGTGGCTGCTGCAGCATTGTCGATGCTTGCTGAAGGCGTTGGTGGTCGGCCGCGCCAAGCGTGCGATAGTGTTCCATCGGCGTGGCAGCCAGTGTCGTTGTCGCCATGACCGCCAGCACCGTGAATGCTGGCCCCTTGAGCCTGCATCTGCGTGTGCGTTCCGACATGGTTTGATACTTCGTACCCATCAAGAAGGATTGTACGCCGGTGGGATGAGGACCGATGGCTTCGGGGCCGCTACACTGTGCTGTCCGGCAGGCAGATCCGCCTCATGGCCGGCAGGAGTGAATCCTTCGCGATGAATGATTGGCAACGAGCCGAGCAACATGCAGATCGGGCCCTCGATTTCTTCGATCGTGGCCGGCTGGCCGAGGCGGAGCATGAACTTCGCCAGGCGCTGTCGATCCACCCGGATCAGCCTGACTGGCTCTTCAATCTGGGGTTGACGCTCGAGGCAAGTGACCGTGATACGGAGGCGTTGGAGCGATTCGAACGAACTGCTGCACTGGCGCCAGATCAACTGCATCCGGTTCTGGCGGCAGCATCGGTCAGTTTGCGTCTTGGGTACTGGGATCGCGCCAAAAAGTGGTATGCCCGGGGGCTGAAACTTGATGACGCATGCGAAGAATCACATGCGGGGATGATCGAGTCATGGATTGGTCTCGGCGATCTGGAAGAAGCAGAAGCAGCGTTCTACTTTGCTGAATGGACGCTCGATGGGCCCAGTGCTCTGTGTCTTTCAGCCATTGGACGTGGGCTCATGTCTACATCGTCATGGAAGCGATCAGAATGGTGTTTGCGTGAGGCGTTGCGTCTGGAACCTGAACTGCCTGATCTTCGCAGCGCACTCGCGACGGTTCTGGCGGAGACGGGTCGGGCTGATCAAGCGATGGCCATGTTCAATCGTGTGCTGAGAGAAACGCCTGATGATCTCGAGGCGCTGCATGCCATGGCGAAGTTGTTGGACCGATTGCGTCGCGGTTCGGAGGCCATTGAGAAACTCGAGCATTTGCTTCGATTGGATCCACTGCATCTGGACGCCCATGAACTGCTCGCGAACATTGCCCACCGAACGGGACATCATGATCGGGCCATCTTCGAGTTCCAACTTGTGCTGCGATTGCATCATTCCCATGGGCGTGCGATGCTCGGACTGGCTGAATCACTGCTTGCTGTGGGTCGCCTGGACGACACCAGCATGTTGTTGAAGCACATTTTTGAGCACAGAGAGCAACTCTGTCGTTCACACCGGCTGAAACGCGATTCGCGTGATCGCCTCGCCGACCTGCTGCTGGCAATCGGGAAGAATGCAGAAGCAGCGATTGTCGCAGCCGAGAGCATCGACCAACTTGGCCCTGATGCGGATCGCCACCGGCGGTTGGCTTTGGCGAGTTTTCGAGATCATCAACTGCTTCGAGGTTGGGTTGCCAGCCGGCGTGTGCTGCGGATGGAGCCCGAGTGTGTTCGCAGTCTGCATAATCTGACACTGGCCAGTTTGCAGGCAGGCCGCTTGGACTTCGCCTCCATGTGGCTTGAGCGTGGCCTGCGATTGCACTCCCGCGACGAGGGACTGCGGCGATTGCGAGTTCGATTGTGGCTGCAGCGTGCTGGACGTCTGCTTGGCCTTGGCCGGCCAGCGCATTGATCCCCGTTGTTGTTGTTGGCATGAAACAGCGCACCTGCCACCGTTGCGGTGCTGGTGTACCTTCTCTGTGTGCCGGCGTGTGACGCTTTAGAGTGTGCCGCTGGTGAAGGGGAGCAGGGCCATGTGGCGTGCCCGCTTGATCGCCTTGGCGACCTTCTTCTGCTGGCTGGAGTTCGTGCCAAGCCGCTTGCGGGAATAAATCTTGCCATTGGGTGTCATGAGGCGACGGAGTTCATCGACCGACTTGTGGTCCACCCAGAGGCAGTCCTTGACACCTGACTTCAGAAAGTTGCTTTGAGTTGGCTTTCGACCGTACATCAGTAGTACTCCTCATCGTCCTGGACGCCGAACCGTGCGGCGGCCCCCGGAACTCCGGGGGCGACGAACGGAGCAGTGTAGCAGAAATCATTGCATGGTCTCCCGTTTCCATATGGTTCCTGTGCGGCCTGATGACCGCTTCATGGCGGTTTCTATCACCTGAACAGGGAGTCTGCCGATGAAATGGACGTTGATGTCCACTCCTCCTCCTCCTCTGATTGGCCTGACCCCAGATTTCGTCGATGGTCGCATTGCCCTGCGTCCGACCTATCTGGATGCGGTTCGCACTGCGGGTGGCCTGCCAATGATCCTTTCTGGCGATCCGCGTGATGTCGATGCAATGATCGAACGATGCGATGGATTCGTCTTTACCGGCGGTGATGATCCCATCATGGAAGCGTTCGGCATCGAGACACATGCGGCAGCGATTCCAGTTGATCAGCGTCGGCAGGATTTCGAGTTGGCCTTGCTGTCAGGGCTTGACTCGCGTCCTGAGCATCCCGTGCTTGGCGTATGCCTCGGCATGCAAATGATGGGTTTGCATGCAGGTGGTGTGCTTGATCAGCACCTTCCAGATTCACTGCCTTCCTTTGAAGTGCACACCGCGGGCGCAGAACATGTCATCACCGGGTCGCTTGGGACTGGTCGGGTCTGGAGTCGACATCGCCAGGCCCTGACGGACTCTGGAGCCATGGATGTGGTGGCCATGGCCGAG
>JAQWRC010000327.1 GCA_029243925.1 Phycisphaerales bacterium | reverse complement strand
CCCGCCATCTTCGGTAACCGGATCCGCCACGAGGACGCAGAGGCCCGGCTGATCGCCGCGGCCGACTCTCCCTCTCAGTTGGTGCAGTTGAGCGAGGCCGAACCGTTCCGCCTGTTCGATGATGATCATTGTTGCATTCGGGACGTCGATGCCCACTTCGATCACGGTTGTCGCCACGAGCACATCGAGTTCGCCGTCTCGAAATCGGTGCATGACTTCATCACGCTCCGCGGCGTTCATGCGTCCGTGCAGAGCGGCCAGCCGTCCCTTAGACAGTGGTCCGTGACGAAGTGTTTCCAGATGTGTTCCGATGTCCTTGAGCAGACTTTCGGACTCGTCGATGACCGGTACGACGACGAAGCCCTGTTCGCCGCGTTCAACGCGCTGAGCCAGATGCATGTACACCGATTCGGAGGAGTCGGAGGTCACGTGCCTCGTCTGCACTGGCGAACGACCGGGAAGCCGTCCGTGAATCGTCGAGACTTCAAGATCGCCGTAGTAGGTAATGGCCAGCGTTCTTGGAATGGGTGTTGCCGTCATCACCAACTGGTGGGGGATCTCATCTCCTTCGCCCCGGCGGAGCACGGCGCGCTGGTGGACACCGAAGCGATGCTGTTCATCAATGATCGCCACGGCCAGGCTGTTGAAGACGACGTCTTCGCTCAGGACCGCATGCGTGCCGACGAGAATGTCGATTTCACCAGCCTGCAGTCTGGCAAGCAGCCCGCGTCGATCCGAGGCAGTCAACGAGCCAGTGAGCAGTTCCACCCGAACTTTCGAGTCACTGAGCATGCGCCCAATGGACTCCACATGCTGTTCAGCGAGCAGTTCGGTCGGTGCGACCAGAACGGCCTGGTGATCGGCTGCAACGGCCATCAACATGGCGTAGAGGGCCACGACTGTCTTGCCAGCGCCGACATCGCCCTGCAGGAGGCGATTCATCGGGATTGGTTGCATGACGTCATGCGAGATCTCGTCCACGACCTGCTGCTGCGCCTCGGTGAGGGTGAAGGGGATACGCGCCATGATTCGTTCATGCAGCTGTGCGTCCAGAGGCAGAGCCGGAGCTCGTTGGGTGCGTATTCGTTGGTATCGCTTCATCTTGACGGCGAGTTGCAACATGAACAGTTCATCGAAGGCCAGCCGTCGTCGTGCGAACGCGACGGCTTCCTGATCATCCGGTCGATGCATGATGCGATAGGCCTCGGCCAGGGACGGGAAGTTTTTCTCACGTCGATATGCCTCGGGCAGATGATCATCAAGTAGGGCAGTCGCGTCATCGAGGATCGGTTCGATTCCGCGCGCGATGGCCATTGACGAAACGCCCTCGCCAGCGGGATAGACCGCTCGAAGTGTTGATTGGCCCGTGGCGACCGGAGCATCTGGATCGATGGCTTCCCAGCGTGGGTTGGCCATCTGCAGCGAAGCGCGATGTCGGCGCACAGGGCCGACGACTCGAAGCCATTGGCCCGGGTGCAGTCGGCGCTGCATCCATGGTTGATTGAAGAATGCCAGTTCGAGTGTGCCGGTCTCATCTTCAACCGTGACTTCAATGCGACCCTTGCGACCAAAGCCTCGCTTGACTTTCACGACTTCACCACGAGCAGTTGCATGCACTTCGCTGCGATCCGCAGTGCCGACCAGTTGTTCCAAGTCACCGATGGGTTGCTCAGCCTCCACCTGCTCGTATCGTGCGGGCAGATGCAGCAGAAGATCCGCAACGCATCGCAGGCCCAAGGCTGCAAAGGCTGGAGCATGCCGAGGCCCGATCGAGGGCACCTGCATCAGGCCCGTTGTCAGTTGCAGCGAAGTGAGATCTTCCAGGTGTTCCGTCACATGCACAGTGTAGAACGATCATCCAACGCCAGCGGCTGCTGGCAGGTAGGCTGTGGGCATGCCGACCCTGCCCTTTGATTGGACTCCTGAAACCACGCCGAGCGGGCCACGCCCTCGGAAGCAGGGGGCCACCTCGTCTGGCAGCAAATCCATGTCGGTCAGTGAGCTGTCCAAGCAGATCGTCGGGGCACTGGAGACTCTGCCCTCAAGCATTCGCGTCAATGGGGAGTTGAGCAGCCTCAAACGCAGTCGTAATGGTCACTGGTACTTCTCCCTGAAGGATGACGACGCGCTCATCGATTGTGCCATGTGGTCATCGCGTGCCCGCGGTGTGACCTGTGAACCCAGGGATGGGGATGCCGTCGAAGTCGTAGGGCACGTCGAGCACTATGCCAAGCAGGGTCGGACGCAGTTGATTGTCGAACGACTTCAGCCTCAGGGGCAGGGGACGTTACAGGCACGGTTTGAAGCACTGTGCGCCGAATTGCGTCTTCTGGGATGGTTCGAGAATGAGTGCAAGCAGCCGCTGCCGGTGTTGCCAAGGCGTATCGCCGTGCTGACCGCTGGTGGAAGCGCCGCTCTGGCCGATGTCCAGCGTACATCTGTGGATCGATGCCCATCCGTACAACTGCTCCTTGTTGATGTGCCTGTCCAAGGTGAGGGAGCTGCTGCACGTATCGCCGATGCGATTGAGCACGTCGATGCCGCTGCCGATCGCCTTGAAGTCGATGCCATTCTGGTCACGCGCGGCGGCGGCTCGCCGGAAGATCTTTGGGCATTCAACGAGCGGGTTGTGGCTGAAGCGATCTTTCGCTGCCAGACGCCGATCGTCGCCGCAGTTGGGCATGAATCCGACACCTCGATTGCGGAACTCGTTGCTGATCACCGTGCATCCACGCCAACTCAGGCGGTCATGGCGTTGATGCCTGATGCCGATGAAATTCATCATCAACTTGAAGATCGTTCCCACAGGTTGCGGCTGCTCCTGCGAAGACAGGTGGAGCAGGCTCGTGTGCAGGCGATCAATCAATCTCATCACCTTGGTGCATCGTTGCAGTCGACGCTCGCGACTGCGCACCGTCAGCTCGATGCGCAGGCACGCAGGCTGCTGGAACGGCGCCCATCAGCAATGATGGCGGCGCGGCGTGCCAGCTTGGTTCGCAATACCCGGCATCTGGAGCAGAAACTGCATACATGGCATCTGGAGACGCGGACCCGGCTGCTGGGCGCTGCACGCGGGATGACGAACGCCATGGAACATCGCCTGCATGCGGCGCGAGTTCGATTTGAAGCCTTGGACGCAACATTGGAAGCCGTCTCGCCGCAGGCGGTGTTGGATCGTGGATTTTCGCTGACCCTTGATGAAGCGGGCAACGTGGTGCGAGCGGCAGAGACCTTGGAGCAGGGAGCTGAGATCGTGACTCGATTCTCACGTGGCCGCGCTCATTCACGTGTTGAAACGGTCGAAATCGATGGGTCTGGTACAGTGGAGTCGCCATGAGCAGTGCAAAGAAGAACGATGTGAAGCCCGAACCGTCCTCCATGTCCTACGAAGATGCGGCAGAGGAGTTGGAAGCAATTCTGCAATGCATCGATGAGGGCGAGATCGGACTCGAGGAGGCGATGGCTCTGCATCGCCGCGGCCAGTCGCTCGTACAGCGATGTCGAGGACTTCTGGATGCCGCTGATGAGGAACTTCGCCAGTTGTCGGCTGAGGAGCTTGCTCCTGCGGATGCTGGCGACGGTGACTAGATGCTCGCCGATACCGCGCTGAATCTGGACCTGTTGAAGCACATCCCATGGGCGGTTTTCGTCTTTTGCCTCGGTGCCTCTGTCGGTTCATTCATGAACGTTGTCATGTACCGGCTTCCTCTGGGTATGAGTTTGTCCATGCCTCCGAGCCGTTGCCCGATCTGCGGAGGCCGACTTCGCTTCTTCCGTGAAAATCTTCCCATCCTTGGGTGGCTCATCCTGCGGGGTTCGTGCCGGTACTGCAAGCAGCCCATTCCCATCCGCTACATGCTGGTCGAACTCGCCATGGCCGTCGGGTTTCTTGGTCTGTACATCGCGTTGTTCTGGGTCAATACCCGCACGCCCTGGCTGGGTGCCATTGGTGGTGATTGGTGGCATGTGCAGCAGTTCGCCCGTGGGTGGCCCGCGTTCATCCTCGTGGCCTTCTGCTTTGCCGGTTTGGTCGGGATGACCGTCATCGATGCCAAGACGTTCATGATCCCCATCCAGATACCAGTATTCGTGACCATTGCGGCGTTTCTGCTCTGGCCAGTGCAGGCGGTGCTCGCATCGCCATGGCCCAGAGTGGACACCTGGCCAATCCCCGGAGTGAACTGGTGGTGGTTTTCTGTCGCGGCCTGTGGCGGAGCTGGGGTGGGTGTCGCACGCGTCCTGCTGGCAATGGGTGTGCTCAAATGGTCGTTTGCCGATTATGAAGCGTATGTGACCGAAGAGGAGCCGCTGGCCGATTACCCACACGCTCGACGCGAAATGACGGTCGAGTTGATGTACCTGCTGCCAATTATCCTGTGCTTGATCATTGGGGGGCTCGTCGGCAT
>JAQWRC010000307.1 GCA_029243925.1 Phycisphaerales bacterium | reverse complement strand
CTTCTCCATCGGGGTGCTGCAGGTACGCGCCATGTTCACCCTTCTTGACGACGATGAAGTTGGGCCCCATGGATCGAATGGCTTCTGCGGCATCAGCGACATTGGAGTTGCCTGAAAGCAGCGCGGCTTCGGAATCGTTGATGACCAGTCCATCAAGTTGTGCAAGCAGAGCGAGCAGATCATCTTTGGCGATGTTGATCCAGAGGTCCATGGTGTCGGCCACAGCAAGGGTTCGATCTGGGAATGATTCAAGAAGACCCATCTGTACGCCTGGATGCGTGTTGGCAAGGAAGACGTATTGGCTGTCGGTATAGGTTTCAGGGACTGGAGGCGGTGCTTCCTCCAGAACGCCAAGTTCAGTGAACAGCGTATCGCGTTGATTCATGTCGTCGTGGTACCGCCCACCCCACCGAAAGGTGCTGGACCCGGAACGTTGTTCAAGACCGTCTGTGTCGATGGCTTCAAAGCCTTCAAGGACCGATCTGTGCTCGGCAGGCCAATCGTCTCCGACGGCGGCGACGAGGCGGACTGAGGTGAGCAATGAAGCAGCGGCAGCGAAATAGGTGCTCGAGCCGCCCATGACATTTTCGGCGGATCCGCCAGGGGCGTGGACGGTATCAATCCCGATGGTTCCGGTGACGACAAGTGACATGGCGCGGTCCTTTTGTGACAGTCAAATCAAACAGAAGTGGGAATGATACTCAACGGCCTGCAGGTCTGTATTGTGTGTCCCTCATGTTTGAACAACCGCTGCTGACAATTGAAATACCGCTGATTGGCGAGGACGTTCGGATTCTGGACCAGACGCTGCTTCCCCACCGCATAGAGCATGTCATGCTTCGGGATGTCAGCGACGTCGCGGAAGCGATTGCCACCATGCGCGTCCGTGGAGCGCCGTTGATCGGTGCGACTGCGGCCTGTGGGATGGCGTTGGCAGCTCGAACTGACGCTTCCGATACGGCATTGCATTCGGCAGCGGATCAACTTCGCGCCACTCGACCGACGGCTGTGAATCTCAACTGGGCGTTGCAGCGATGTGTCGATCGGTTGACCGCCCTACCAGAAGGCGAGCGGGTCGAGGCTGCGTATGCAGAAGCCTTGGCCATTGCACGCATCGATGCGGCGGCCAATCAACTCATTGGTGAATACGGTCTGACGCTCATACACGCCATGGCTGAGCATCGTGGTGGTGATCCGGTGCGGGTGCTGACCCATTGCAATGCCGGATGGCTGGCGACCACGTACCTTGGAACCGCAACGGCGCCGATCTACCTTGCGCACAAATTGAACATTCCCATTCATGTCTACGTCGATGAGACCAGACCTCGGAATCAAGGTGCCGCGTTGACCGCCTGGGAACTCAACCAGCAGGGTATTGCCTGTGAGGTGATTGCCGACAACGCCGGTGGGCTGCTCATGCAACGTGGTGAAGTCGACATGGTGATCACGGGTGCAGATCGAGTTGCCTCCAATGGCGATGTCTGCAATAAGATCGGGACGTACCTGAAGTCCCTGGCAGCGCGGGAATCCGATGTCCCCTTCTGTGTTGCCGTGCCGACATCGACCATCGATCCGGGCATGCCCGATGGGACATCCATTCCCATTGAAGAACGAGATCCCCTTGAAGTCCTGACGGCGACTGGGATCGATGATGATGGCGGGGTCCGTACCGTCCGTACGGCGGCAGAAGGCGTTGCAGCGAGGAATCCCGCCTTTGACATCACGCCTGCAGCGCTGGTGACGACATTGATCACCGAGCGCGGATTGATCAAGCCTGAACATGCTGGTGATGTCGCCGCCTCGGAATGACTCAGGCTCGATCCACGAAGCGTGAACGTGCCCAAGAACCCACCAGGATCGTCACAATCAGCATCGTGTGAGCCGTGCATTCAAGCAGTTCCTCGAGATCATCGTAGAAGCGATCCTCTTCGGGGAGGATGTTTCGAAAGGCCCGGCGAGCCACCGCTTGGGAGAGCACGTAAGTACACCCGGTTGCAATAAGCCAGACGCGAGCCGATGGATTGGGGTCGAGAAATCGGTTCATGTGTGCGCGGCGAATCCATCCCCACAGGGCCAAGACGGCCACAGCGGCGTAGACGAACTTGGTGGTCCAGTCCCAGTGGATCTCACGCAGCAGGATGGCACAGGCCAGCAGCGTGAGAATCAGGTGGTATTCAAGTCGCTGGACACCGAGTCGGACCAGTCCGGCCAGGATCGCGATGGGCGTGAGCACCAACGCAACTGTTTCAAGGGTCGCTTTCCAGGACAGAGAAACGTAGTCGTCGCCGACAACCTGATAGAAGCACACCATCATCAGTGGGCCCAGCAGCATTGGCCACCAGGTCCACCAGTTCGCTTTGATCTTCGCAGGCGAGCTCATGAGTTCACTATCGGTTCAGTCTGCCTGCCCACTGGATTGGGCAGTTGCAGCAAGCGTCGGGCGTGGATCAGGGTGGTTCCATCGCCGCCAGAACGAAATGAAATGTGGATCCAGCGTTGAGGGGAATGGGATGAGGCGTACGCCGTTTGGGCCGTAGAGCACGACGATGCATGCATCATCGATGCGTGTGCGGCGATCCATGCTGCGTATGACACACAGTGAATCACTGCTGTTCCAAATGTGCCCTCGGGTTGATCTGACAAAGCCTTGTCCTGCGACAAAGCGATGCAATCCGCCTCGAAGTGTCTCTGCATGACGACGAATGATGTTGAGACTGAGTATCGGCACGACAAGGGCTGCGATGCCGATGATGGTGCAGTACTGCCAATCAAGCATCAGGCCAAACAGAAGGAAGAGTAAGCCGAAGATGACTCCCATGATTCTCCGGCGGCGGATTCGGGCCGTGCCGGGAATGATCGGCTCAGGTTCAAGCATGTTTGGTTCAAGCAGGATATTCGCGACCGAAATCGCAAATCGATGATCGATGATCGTCCGTGGAATGCTGATGCCGTCCGCGGCAGCTTCGTCGCGCAGACGTGCCATTGCAGCTTGCGCCTTCTTTGCTCGCTGGCGTGTAACGGGGAGTCGTGCGCGGCGGAGTGCGCACAAGAGAGGCCCCCACCGTGTGTTTCGATATTCATGGTCCATGAATCGTTTGGCGTTGTATCGGCCAATGGAGGAAATGCCCCACATCAAGGCAATGGCAAAGAGCAGCAATGAGAGCAGCCAATAGAAGCCGATCCGTTGATTTGGTGATTGTCCGAACATCGTGATCATGAGTTGGACGAATGGGACACAGAGGAGACATGAATACAGCAGCAGCCGTGCGTTTGAATAGCGCGGCATGGGAGTCATTGGTAGCGAAACGATCCACGGCGGCAATACGGGGTCCGGCCAATCAATGGGGCTGCCGGACAGCGACGTTGGCGTCGATGTGGAATCGTGTTCAACCACCGGCGCGACGGCCGAGGAATTTGGCGATGTCCAGGCATTGCTCGACGAGCACTTCCGAGACCGGGAAATTGCCGAAGCGCATGGCCAGCAGCGTCTCGGCGTGGGCCTTGGCTTCATCGGGG